>JAGHEC010000429.1 GCA_021159525.1 Deltaproteobacteria bacterium
CCTGATTATTGAGCTGATACACACTCATCTTGATACCCCGGCGCTTGAGGCGGGATAGTTCATTTTTCCCGCAACGGACAGACCTTCCCGTATTGCGGGGGGCGTTGCGCCTGCTGTCTCCTTTCCTGCTCTGATGCCGTTAAGACTTGCATTTTCCACATCACTCCCTTAGAATTATTTATTCTTTGAACAGATGCGTCGGCCCTCTATTTCCGAAAGGCGTCAGGCGACCTGCACGTATTCGACCCAATGCGCAACGAATATGCCTGACAGAATCTTTCGGATAATGGCCGCAGGAAAGGCGCTCTTTTTTGAGCCTGTTTGAATCTCCTCTCTTTTTTCGGCCGTCCACGCAAACGGATAGCCGTGTTCCGGCAAAGAGGGCGATGCGGGGCAGCCTGTCTATGAGGAACCGACTGTTTTTTCTTAAATATACAGCCATTGCACTAATCGTGACATTTGCTGTCGGTCTGTTTTCAGGCAGGACCGTATGGTCGGCGAATGCCCGGTTAACCGACATCGTGGTTACCAATACCCGGGACCACCTTATCGTTTATTTCAGCGTGGCCGACTGCTTTACCGAGGACATGGAGAAGGCCATCAACAATGGCGTGAGCACCACATTTACCTTCTTTGTAAAACTCTGGGGGGTACGGGAGTGGTGGTGGGACGATAATATTGCCGACATCAAGGTCAGTCATGAAATCCGATATGACAGTCTGAAAAAGGTTTATGTGCTGAGGCTGTCATCATCGGACAACAAGCCGGTTTATATAAAGGATTTTGAAGAGGCCAAGAAGCTGATGTCCGAGATTGTTGGTCTCAAGGTCACGGAACTCAGGAATCTTCAAAGAGGAAAGCGATATCAGATCAGCATGATGGCTGAACTCGACAAAATCAGACTCCCTTTCTATTTCCATTATGTCTTTTTTTTCCTTTCCCTGTGGGATTTCGAGACCGATTGGTATACGGTCGATTTCAAATACTGATCCGATGACGGTTTTGGCCCTGGCGCCGCCGCATCCATTCCGCTGTCATGAAGGACTATTTAGAAGCCGAGAAACAAGACCGCAGGAGACGACGCAGGGAAAGATATCTGATCATCTTCTTGGGGGTGGTGATCTCGTGCCTGATTTTTGTGGGGATGCGCATCTTTCACCTGGGGCAAGCCCTCCCTTTTTCGAGCAGCATCTTCGCCTTTGCCCTGATCAATATCAATGTGATCCTCCTCCTTCTCCTCCTTTTTCTCACGGTCAGGAATCTGGTCAAACTCTTATTTGAGCGTAAAAAGAGCATTATGGGCGCCAAGTTGCGGACCAAACTGGTCCTGGCATTTGTCACCCTTTCCCTTCTTCCCACGATCATCCTCTTTTTTGTTTCGGTCCAGTTCATCTCATCATCCATTCAATACTGGTTCAGCCTCCAGCTCGAACGATCCTTGAAAAACTCCCTGGAGGTGGGCCAGGATTATTACAAGGATGTTGCGGAGGGGAGTCTCTGGTTCGGCAATGTCCTGAGCCGCATCATCATGCATGAAGGCTATCTCATCCCGTCAAGACATGAGGCCCTGGCCCGGTTTGCCGATGAAAAGCGCAAGGAATTCGGCCTGGCCTCGGTCCAGGTCTTCTCCAAAGATCTCAAGACAGTGGCCGTGTCCAGGGACCATCGGATCGATCTGACCGCCTTTAAGGGGCCCGAGCCTGATGTCCTGCAAACCGCCATCGAGAAGGGAACCGACAGCTATATTTTCCAGTCGTTCCCCCACGGCGATCTGGTGAGCGGCATTGTGCCCATCTTCTCAAGGACAAAGTCAAAGGCGGTTGTGGGCCTGGCGGTGACATCGGAATTTATCCCCGGGGCCTTCGTGAATCGACTCCAGGCCATCTCAAAAGGCGTTCAGGAATACCGGCAATTGAAAATGCTCCGGACCCCCATCCTGGCCAGTCATATGATTACCCTTTCCATTGTCACCCTGCTGATCATCTTTTCATCCATATGGTTTGGTTTTTACCTGTCCAAAGAGATCACGGTTCCCATAAAGGAACTGGCAGAAGGGACCCATCGCATTGCATCGGGCGATTACGATTTCTTCATTGATCTCGAGACCAAAGACGAAATGGGAATGCTGGTCAACTCCTTCAATAAGATGACCATGGACCTCAAGATCAGCAAGGATCGACTCGAGGCGGCCAACAAGGAACTCCTTGCCAGCAACCTTGAACTGGAGCAGAGACGGCTGTATATGGAAATCGTCCTGGCAAATGTGGCGGCCGGCGTTATTTCCGTGGATGCACG
The DNA here is from genome assembly GCA_021159525.1 of Deltaproteobacteria bacterium. Taxonomy (GTDB): domain Bacteria; phylum Desulfobacterota; class DSM-4660; order Desulfatiglandales; family Desulfatiglandaceae; genus AUK324. The sequence continues at coordinate 2,296 of JAGHEC010000429.1, forward strand.
GGGAAAGATCCTCACCATCAACAAATCAGCCGAGCGGATGCTGGATATTCGGGCTGCGGAAATTATTGGAAAAGGGTACAAGGAGGTCCTGGCTGAAGAATATTGCAAGATTGTGGACGATTTCTTGAGGGACGAGGGCCTGCTCCGCAAGGGCAGTATAGAAAAACAGATCCGCCTGGCCGCAGGAAATCGCCGGCTGACCGTGCTGATCTCCCTGAATGTTCTCCGGGATGATCGGGGCCGTTATCTCGGGCTTGTTGCGGTGTTTGAAGACCTGAGCGAGATAGAAAAGGCCCAGCGCATGGCCGCATGGCGGGAGGTGGCCAGGCGCATTGCCCATGAAGTCAAAAATCCCCTAACCCCGATCCAGCTCTCGGCCCAGCGCCTCAAAAAGCGCTATGGAGAGATCCTGGAAAACGGGGAAAAGGGGATCTTCAATGAGTGTACCAGCATGATCATCACCCAGGTGGAGGAGTTAAAGCGGCTGGTCAATGAATTCTCCAATTTTGCCCGCCTGCCCGCGGCAAACCCTGTCCCCTCCAATATTGCCAGGATCATTCGAGAGGCCATAAGCCTCTATCGGGAGGCCCACAAGGATGTTCGATTTGTGTTTAATGACCCCGGGAATGTGCCTGTTTTTAATCTGGACAGGGAGCAGATCAAGAGGGTCCTGATCAATCTCTTTGACAATGCCATAGAGGCACTGGACGGCAACGGAGAGGTGACGGTGGACCTCCACTACGACTCGGTCCTCAAGATGGTGAGGATCGAGGTGATCGACAATGGACGGGGCATCGGCCCGGAAAACAAGAGCCGTCTGTTCGAGCCCTATTTTTCCACCAAGAGACAGGGCACAGGGCTGGGGCTTGCCATCGTCAACACCATCATCACAGACCATAACGGCTTTATCAGGGTCAAGGACAACAAACCTAAAGGAACCCGTTTCATCATCGAGCTTCCTGCCAGGGTCTGAGCCGTCATGTTTCTATTGGCATATCATTTTTTCTGGAGTATTCCTCTTGTTTTTTTATGGCCTGTCTCGGGTCTGATGAGGCTCGGCTTTCACAGGCCGGGACATGGATCAGGCCTTCAGAGACGCCTGGGGGAAAGACTGGGATGGGCCATTTCCGAGGCCCCTCCCTGTCCGGCAGGCTCCATATGGGTTCATGCCCTTTCCGTGGGGGAGGTGATCTCCGCTATTCCCCTGGTAGACCGTCTCAAGGAGGAATTTCCCGAAAGAAAGGTGGTCATTACGGCCGCTACTTCTGCCGGGCTGGCCGTTGCAGAAGAAAAGCTGAGTTCCCGAGTCCATCGGATCATTCCCATGCCGGTGGATGCCTGGTGGGCAACAAGGCGGCTTGTGGATCTTGTGAAACCGTCGATCTATATCCTGGTCGAAACGGATATCTGGCCTGGCCTGCTCGCCTTGTTGAAGCAGCGGGGCATCAAAAGCATCCTGGTCAACGGGCGGATTTCGCCCCGGACCTTCAGGGCCTATAAAAACGGGGCCTTTTTGATCCGAAGGGCCTTTGATCCTATTTCGGCCTGCCTGATGCAGTCCGATCCGGACAGGGAGAGGCTCATCAGCGTAGGGATTGACAAAAAAAAGGTCATTGCCACAGGGAACATCAAATTTGACCGCCGGATTGAGCCCATGGGCCGGGAAGAACGGGGCTGGTGGCAGGAGATCCTGGGCCTCCGACCCGACGACCCGGTATGGGTGGCAGGGAGCACCCACAGCGGGGAGGAAGAGGTGATCTTCCAGGTTTTTGAGGAACTCAAGGCCTCTTTTCCCCGGCTGTGCCTGATCGTCGCGCCCAGGGACACAGGCCGTGCGGCCGAGGTGGCGGCCATGGCCCAAGCCAGGGGGCTCAGACCGGTCCTTAAGACCCGGATCAGCAACAGGAGGGATGCGAAAAACCGGGTGAACGACGAGCTGATTATCGTGGATACCATGGGTGAGCTGGGCCGGATCTACGGGATCGGCGCAGTTTCGTTCGTGGGCGGGAGCCTGGTTCCCGTCGGCGGACACAATCCCCTGGAGCCGGCAGCCTTTGGCATTCCGGTGCTCTTCGGCCTTCATACCCATAATTTTGTGGCCATGTCAGAGGGCCTGGTGGAGGCAGGGGGTGGAAGGCAGGTGGCCGACGGCCGGGAACTGGCTGCGACCCTCAGGGCATTTCTGAGGGATGAGGCCATGCGGGCCAGGGCCGGGGCCAAGGCCAGCGCCTTTGTGGAAAAAAACCAAGGGGCCACCGAAAGGGTTATATGGCATGTGAAACAATGTATGGGCTACGGAGCGTAAAAGGTGCCTCAGTGGTCGCGCATCCACCAAGAAAGGCGGTTGGGGCCGCGGACCTTCCCCCTGGCCTTCTGTTCTTTCATATACGGGATGGCCGTGCAGTTGCGGCTGACCGGCTATCAAGCAGGCATCTTCAGACAAGAATCTCTTTCCGGCTTTGTGGTAAGTGTGGGCAACCTGACATCCGGGGGGACCGGAAAGACCCCTGCGGTGATCATGCTGGCCAGATGGGCCGTAGACCGGGGGCTTCGGCCCGTAGTCCTGTCCAGGGGTTATGGGGTCCCGTTGTCGGGCAGGGAGGTGCGGGAGGTCTGTGACGGTCAGGGCCGGACTGTGGAAATCGGCATGGCGGGGGATGAGCCCTCTTTAATTGCCCGGGAGGTTCCGGGGGTCCCGGTTGTCATCTCCCACCGCCGGTATGATGCAGGTCTTTATGCGAGCAAAAGGTTCGGTTCGCAGTTTTTCATCCTGGACGACGGCTTTCAGCACATCCAGCTCAAGAGGGACCTGAATCTGGCGCTGATGGATGCGGCCGATCCTTTTGGCAACGGGCGCCTCCTTCCATGGGGCCCCCTGAGAGAGCCGGCAAGCCAGTTGAAAAGGGCCGATGCAGTTATCCTCACGCGGGCAGGGAGGCATGTCATGGCTTCGGCTGACAGAACAGGGGCCGTAGCATGGCTGGAAGAGCGATTTCCGCGGATCCCTGTGTTTTATGCCGATCATGAACCTGACCGGCTTATTTTTCCGTTTACCCGGAGGGTTTGCACTCCGAATTATCTGAAGGACAGGCGCGTGGTGGGGTTTGCCGGCATTGCCTGTCCTGAGCGTTTTAAAAAGACGTTGCTTGAATTAGGCGCCCGTGTGATAGACTTCAAGGGCTTCAGGGACCATTACCGGTTTGAACGCAAGGACGTGGAGCGACTGATTCATATAAAGGAGACCGTGGGGGCGGACTATCTTGTGACAACTGAAAAGGACTGGATGCGGGCCTCGCTGGTGGCGCCCCCATACCCGGAACTGGGGTGCCTGTGCATTCGATTTCGGCTCCTGTCAGGCGGGGAGGAGATTTTCAGGATGATTCAAGATGGCCTTCAAAAATAGTGCTGCGCTTTCCACGTGGACCTATCGGGCCATGTACGGGGCGGTAAAGATCCTGTCCTGGATCCCTATCCGGACTGCACAGTCCGTGGGCCGGATCTTTGGGCGTTTGATGGGCAGGCTGCTGAGACGACGTGTCGCCTCTTCCCTTGAAAACCTCCGCTACGTGTTCGGCCACGCCATGCCCGAGTCAGAACTCATTGCCCTTAACCAGAGGATCATCGGCCACTTTGGCCGGATGATCTTTGAGGTCCCCCATATCCTCAGACTTAGTCCGAACAACCTGGATCGATATGTAACCTTCCAGAACGAGGAAGTACTGATCAGGGCATTGGAGAAAGGCAAAGGGGCGTTCATCCTGACAGGCCATTTCGGAAACTGGGAACTCATGTCTGCGGCTACAGCCCTGCGCCTGGGCGCAAAAAACGCGGTGGTGGTGCGGCCTGCCGATTTTGAGCCGGCCGACCGGCTTCTGACCCGGCTTCGGAGCCGGTTCGGGACAGAGATTATTCCGAAGCGCCGGGCCATGAAAAAACTGTTGTCTGCGGAAAAGGAAAACAAGGTGATCGGGATCCTGCTGGACCAGAACGTAGACTGGTACGAAGGGGTCTTTGTGCCCTTCCTTGGCAAGCCGGCCTGCACTAACAAGGGCTTGGCCCTGGCAGCTGCCAGGACCGGATCGCCTGTGGTGCCCATGTTTTCGGTAAGGCAGCCGGACGGGAGATACCGGATCATTTTTGAGGATGAGGTGGCCTTGGACAAGACCGGAGACAAAATACGGGATATTGAAAATAATACATTAAAATTTACTCGTATTATAGAAAAATATGTTAAAGCATATCCAGATCACTGGTTCTGGTTTCACAAGCGCTGGAAGACAAAACCCTATTGCACCCTCGATGCCTGATCATTGTGCATGTATGCCGATATTGAGAGGTGGTTTGCGGGCTGAAGCCGGCCCTGCAACATTGCGTCCGGGAGAAAAGGCCTGGGCCGAGGGTTGGACCAATGACGCTGCCTCGAGTCTGATGGTCGGCAGCCCTGAAACCCGATGGATCCGATAAACCCAACAAGCCGTGTAATCCCGCCAAAGGCCCGGGGATACAGGGCGATCAATCCCCAGGGGATCAAACAAATCCTCGTGCGCGGGGTCAACTGGGTGGGCGACGCGGTCATGACGCTTCCTGCCCTGGAGGCCATTAAGGAGGGCTTTGCTTCAAGCGAGGTGACGGTCATGGCAAAGCCGTGGGTGGCCCCCATATATGCATATCACCCGGCGGTGGACCGGATCCTTGTGTATGGAAAGCAGGAAGAAGGCCTGAAAGGGTTGGCCCACACGGTCCTGTCCATCAGGCGCATTCGAGAGAACCGGTTTGATCTGGCCGTCCTCTTTCAGAACGCCTTTGAGGCGGCCCTCCTGGCCTTTCTGGGGGGCGTACCTCTCAGGGTCGGTTATAGTACGGATGGCAGGGGCCTCCTATTGACCCACCGGGTGGTGCGGAGCAAGGAGCTTCTGAAGATCCACCAGACAGAATACTATCTCAGTCTGGTGAGGAGGGGGTTGGGGATTGAGGCAGAGAACCGGGTCCCGAATGTGCGCGTGTCCCGGGCAGACAGGGATGCGGCAGGGGCCATGCTTTTGAAGCACGGGATTGATGCTGGAGATTTTCTTCTGGGACTCGGCCCGGGCGCTGTGTTCGGGGGGGCGAAACGGTGGCCGGCCGAACGGTTCGCCCGAATAGGCGACATGGCCGGTCAGGAGTGGGGGGCCAGGACCCTGATTTTCGGAAGCAGCAAAGAAGCGGCCATATGCAGCCGGGTTCAGGAGGAGATGCAGGGCCCGGCCCTGGATCTGGGGGGCCGCACCTCCCTGGGCGTGGCCATGGCCCTGATCGAGCAATGTGCGTTTTTCGTTGCCAATGACTCAGGGCTGATGCACATTGCCGCGGCCCTGAAAGTCCCGACCGTGGCCATATTCGGACCTACCGATCCCGTTGCCACAGGACCCAGGGGACCGTATGTCGCGATTGTGCGGCACGACACTGCCTGCGCGCCCTGTCTCAGACCGGAATGCACTGAGGACCACACCTGCATGCTGGGCATTCGGCCGGAAGAAGTATGGGAGACAATGAGGCGCCTCAGGGAGGAATCTCGTTGAAAAAACCAGCTGTTTTTATGGACCGCGACGGCACCATCAACGAGCAGATGGGGTACATCAATCATATCACCCGGTTTATCCTCCTTCCGGGGAGCGCGGAGGCCATCCGCCTCCTGAACAGCCACGGATTTCTCACTATTGTTGTGTCCAACCAGTCCGGCGTGGCGCGCGGGTATTTTCCCATAGATTTGGTCCATGAGGTACACCGTCGTCTTCAACAATTTTTGCAGCAGGAAGGGGCGGTCCTTGACGCCATTCTTTTCTGTCCCCATTATCCTAACGGCAAGGTCCCTGAATACAGCAAGACATGTGCATGCCGGAAGCCGCGGACAGGTATGATAGAGGAGGCATGCCGGCAATTTTCCATTGATATGGCCAACTCCTTTGTAGTGGGCGACCGGTGCACCGACATGGAACTGGCCGCCAGGGCCGGGTTGAAGGGAATCCTGGTCAGGACCGGATACGGGCTCGGGGACCTGGAATATGTGATGCCGAACTTCCCCTATCGGCCGTTTCATGTGGCCGATGACCTCCTGGATGCAGCACAATGGCTTGTCCGAAGAGACCGGCCCGGAGGCCCGGGGCGGAAGAAAAATCATCCTGCCCCGGTGATACGTTCACTGTTATTCCCCTGATTATTGAGCTGATACCGTAGAGCTTCCGTGAATCTTCTTGTTATAAAACTGAGCGCTATCGGCGATGTGGTGCATGCGCTTCCTTTTCTGGAGGCCCTTAGAAAGGGGTTTCCGGGGGCCAGGATCGATTGGGTGGTGGAAGAGGAGGCATCCCAGGTCCTTCTGGACCATCCCTGTCTCAATAACGTCTTGGTATCCCGGAGGAAATCATGGCAGCAGGGACTGGCCCGCATGGATAACCCCATTTCTATATTTCAAGAGATGGCCGGATTTATGCGCGATCTGAGATCTGTCCATTATGACCTGGTCATCGACCTGCAAGGCCTGTTCAAGAGCGGGGTCCTAATGGGTTTTTCAAAGGGCATGAGAAAGGTCGGGATGACCGGGGCCCGGGAGTGGGCAGGCCTTTTCCTCAATGAGCGGCCCGTGGCTGTGGATTATGGCCAACATGCGGTGGATCGATACCTGAAAATGGCTCGATACCTCGGGTGCCGCACAACAGGGGAGGGGGGCCGCATTCCGTATGGAAGGCCTGAAGAGGAGGCGGTAGATCGGCTTTTGGCCGGCTACGGCATCCAGGGTCAGGCCCTCGTGGCCGTCAATCCCATGGCCAAATGGCCCACCAAGTTGTGGGCCCCTCAACGGTTTGCCAAGCTGGCCAGCCTGATTCGGACAGAGTTAGGGTCCCAGGTGGCATTTACCGGGGGCCCCGGCGACGGGCCGGTGATTCAGGATATTATAGGGATGATGTCTGCCCCTGCTCTTAACCTGGCCGGCCAGACCACTTTGAAGGAGCTGGCATGCCTGTACACCCGGTGCAGGCTCCTGGTCAGCACGGATACCGGTCCCATGCATGTGGCCGCTGCCGTGGGATGTCCGGTAGTGGCCCTGTTCGGGCCTACCTCAGCACATCGGACCGGACCTTACGGCAAGGCCCATACAGTGGTCAGATCAGATATCGCGTGCAGGCCCTGCTTCAAAAAGCGGTGCGAACATATGACGTGCATGAGGGAGATCAGTGTGGCACAGGTCTTGGAGGCTGTGAAAACAATGTTGAATCAAACAGACGACAGGCAAAGAGAGCGGTAACGGAGGGATCTCACGCATACCGGTGTAAGGTCCAATCCCGGCCTGAAACATGCAGTGAGAAAGGAGTCAACGTATGGCCGTCAGCAAAGAACTGTTGGAAATTCTGGCATGCCCCAAATGCAAGGGGGACATCTACCTGACAGAAGCGGGGGATGGACTTATCTGTGATCACTGCCAGTTGCTCTATGACATCAAGGACGATATCCCGATCATGCTGATCGATGAGGCCAGGCCGATCGGCAAGAGGGATAAGGCGTGAATAATGAAGATCAACAGGATCGATCATATTTCTGTAGCCGTGAGGAACCTAAAGCAGGCGAGAGAGACATGGGAGCCTGTTCTTGGCAAACCAGGGCCTGACCACACGTATGTGGACGAGCGGGAAAAGATCCGGGTGGCCCGATACTGGCTTGGAGAGACGGCCTTTGAACTCATGGAATCCACCGCGCCGGACCGGGATGTGGCGAGATACATCGAGAAACACGGGGAAGGCGTTATGGTTGTCAGCCTGAATGTGGACCGCACGCGCGAGGCGGTGGATGAACTCGCGGCAAAGGGCTACCCCTTTATCCCGGATTCAACAGGACAGGTCGCCCGACCCTTTAAGGACAGGGAGTTCGCCTTTATCCATCCCCGGAACATGACCGGGGTCCTTACGGAACTCATTGACGACAACCCGCGCCGGCCAAAAGGGCCGTGAGGCGGCCATGGCCGCCGGAATGCCGCCTGAACCGGGCCTTGGATAGGCTACGGGTTCAATGCCCGATTCCCTGATTGCTGCGGGAAACCCTATGTGGGCAAAGGCCCCTAACAACGGACCGTAGGAAAAGGCAATGCCGATCCAGAGACGGCCTGTGGGGGATGATGGGGTGATATGGTCATGGGTGAAGAACCAGGCACAGGGCAAAAGGCCTCATATGCACGCACGGCCATCCATCAGAAACGAACCGGCCACGATCCGCCAGCATTCAGCACCCGGGATTTGGTAACAGCTCAATAACCCGGGGCAGGAGGGTTTTTCTGACGCGACTGCCGGGAGGGCGCCGTCTCTTCTTTGCTCGCTTCGCTCGACTCAGACCCCATCCTTCGGATGGGTCCCCGGTTTGTCCTCGCTTTGCTCGGACTCCCCACCCTTCGGGCGGGTCCCCGGTTTGTCCTCGCTTTGCTCGGACTCCCCATCCTTCGGATGGGTCCCCGGTTTCGTGACTTATCAGTGGGGGAAGCCGCAGCTCGACGAATGCGGGAATTCCAAAGGAGCAAGTGTCCCCCGCAGATAAGTCACTGAAGAGACCGGCCCGGAGGCCCGGGGCACAAGAAAAATCTTCCTGCCCCGGTGATACGGTCGCTTTTATCCCCCCAGTTATTGAGCTGATGCGGGATTTGCAGGCCAATCCGCTATTCGCGCCACCGGACCAGGTCGTCCAGGGGGACCCGTTCGGATCTGGATCGATTGATGGGGGCCTCAGGATCGGGATAGCCGACTGCTACGCCAATCACCACATCTTTTTCTTCCCGAATGCTCAGTGCCTCCTTGATGTCATCGTCAAATGCCGTGATCAGGCCGATCGGGCAGGTCCCCAGACCGAGCCCGTGAGCGCTCAGGACCATATAACCCACCAGGACCCCCGCGTCCGTGAGCCTCGCGCTGGAAAAGACCCGATCAAGTGTGATGATGATTGCGGTGGGAGCCCCGTAAAAATTGCAGCTCCCCTCGTTGATAAAGTTTTGAAAGGGCGTGTCTTGAGGGAGATTGGGCTGGATCACGCGAAGAAGCCCCCGCTCCCGTTCCACAAAATTTTCCGGAAGCCGCCTCTTGGCCCCAGGCCCGCACGATATGTTCCGCTCCTTCATCCGCTTGACCAGGAGCCTGCTGAGCCGTTGCTTTTCCTCGCCTGATACAACCGTCAGTTCATAGGGCTGGAGGTTGATGGCGGAAGGGGCCTGGGTGGTCAGCCGCAAAAGGGTTTCAAGTGTTTTGCGTTCAACCGGCCTCTGCAGAAAGGCCCGGGTGCTTCGTCTGTCTTGAATGGCTTTCAATAAATCCATAGTTATTCCTCCAAGAATCCATGTCTCACGTAGTAGCTTAATAAATAGGGGCAGAAGGCCTTTTCTGACGCGACTGCCGGATGGGCGGATAAAAGGCCGATCCCGACCGCTAAACCCCGGATGGGAACCTGTGCGCCGGGACTTTGTCCGGCGCATGTTTATCTGACCATACCTCATCAACCGGGATGCCTGTCAAGCCCATCTTATTTCCGGGCCTGCCAAGAAATATAATTCATCGGTTGGACTATCATTTATAACATGGCGATATTGCATAGTTTGCAACTTATGATACAATTGGCAAAGTCAGCAGGGCACGCGGGACTGCCAGGACAGTCAAGTCATTTCTCCCGATGCTCCGGGCCGCTGTGCGGAAGGCTTCAACCATATCTGGGGCCGGGATCATGTGGACCCGGCGGACCAGATCCGGGGTCCGGGAACCCACGATAATGACGCTCACCTTTTCCAGGACCTTGGCCATGATGAAGGCCCGCTGGGCCCCCGGTGGATAACCGGATGTGCGCATCTCCTGGAGAAGGGAGCCCATATCAGAGGCGTTGCTCAGTTTTTCAAAGAAACGCTTCTCGCCGATGCCCTCACCGGCGCCTTCGGGCGTGGGGGCAGGCACGATGATGATACCCCCATCTCGGACCACGGGCACAGGGGCGAAAATGAGGTAGCTGGCGGCCCGGCAGGCCTGATAGATATTGACGTCTTTGGGGAACCCGACCCCGGCCACGGCCACGTCCACCTGTTCGGGGATGGGGACTTCGTAGATTTCGCGCGCTTTGGCCACGAGTTTGTTAAAGACGGCCTCGGGATGTCCAGCAAGAACGGCTGCGGGCCGTTTTTGGTCGTCCAGTACCACGTTCAGGATAAATTGGAGACCGGCCCGTCGGGCCGATTCGGTCACGGCCTCGTGAAAGGGGTTTCGTTCAATTGCCCCGAGCCGCGTACCCTGATGATCCATCATCTCAGGACCGTGGGTATGGGCAATGGTTGACTCTCCGGCCGCGCCGATGGCCACGGTCTTTCGGCCCCCGGAATAGCCTGCAAACTGGTGGGGTTCCACAATGCCGGTGGCGATCAGGAGGTCGGCTTCAAAGGCAAGGCGGTTTACGGTCAGGGGGATGCCGCTTTGAGTGGCGCCCAAATCCACGATGGTTTCGGGATCCCGGGCCCGGTGATCCACCACCCGATAGCGATTTACGACCGCCGGGCTCAGCTTGGCGAGCTTTTCTGCAGCCGAGGCGGGTCGGTGAAGCCCCACCCCGCACAGGAGGGTAATGCGATCGTCCGGGACCCGCGCCGCCTCTAATTCCCGCAACAGGGCCGGGACCAGCAGGTGGTCCGGGCTTGCCCGGGTCATGTCCGTAAAGACAATGCAGATCCTGTCCGAAGGACGGGCCAGTTCCCTGAGGGGAGGCGATTCCAAGGGGTCTGACAGGGTCCGGTCAATGGCTTCTGTTAGGTCTATGACCGGGGTGACAGGCCTTGATGCGGCTGTCAGGGCCTTCATGCCCAAAGGGAGATCGAATTTAAGCTCGGTTTTGCCAAAAGGGATAGAGTACATAAGAAGGCCTTGCCAGAGGGTAAAGGTATCAGGCGCAAAGTAATGACGCTAAGAGCGGGATGATCGCTTTGCTCCAAACAGGCTCCGGAGGTAACAGCTCAATATTTAGGGGAAGCACAGTGAACGTACCGCCGGGGCAGGAGGATTTTTCTTCCGCTCCGGGCCTCCGGGCTGGTCTCTTCAGTGACTTATCTGCGGGGGACACCCGCCTGCCAAG
>JAGHEC010000330.1 GCA_021159525.1 Deltaproteobacteria bacterium
CAGTTTTAGCGGCAAAACTTTTAGGGGTAAGCAAGGTGATCCCCATGCATTTTAAAACATTTCCCGTTCTGGAAAAGGATGCCGAATTTTTTAAGGAAATGATGAAGCGGGAGGCTCCTGATATTGAGGTGATAGACCTTGATCCGGGCCAGGAATGTGTATTTTAAAGCAGGGATTTTTGGCTTTATTAAAAATTCCGTTTCCGGAAAACGTTCCCTGAACCAGCAGATTTCGATTTTGACCCAGTCGACAATAATGAATTAAAGATCTTAGTTTAGTAAGGAGAAGATATGGATTTTACACTCAGCAAAGAACAGGAAGATATCCAACAGGCAGCCCGGGAATTTGCCGTTGGTGAATTCAAGGATGTTGCCGGTGAATTAGATGAAAAAGAAGAATTTCCGAAGGATATCTGGAAAAAGGCTTGCGATCTTGGTTTTCTGGGGGTTTTCATCCCCGAAGAATATGAGGGGGCCGGCTTCGGCTTTCTTGAGCAAGCAATGATCCATGAGGAATTCTGGAGGGTTGATCCAGGCATCGGTTGTTTGCTTTTAGCCACTTTTGGCTCTGAATCCGTGCTGATGTATGGGACGGAGGAGCAGAAGAAAAAGTATTTGCCGCCATTGGTAAAAGGCGAGGCAATAATGGCGACAGCCATTACGGAACCTGATGCCGGAAGCGACGTGGCTTCTGTTGCAACAACCGCCATTAAAACCGGCGATGAGTATGTGATAAACGGGACCAAGATGTTTATTACCCATGGGGATTATGCTGATTATATCGTGGTGCTTTGTGTAACAGATCCGGAGGAAAAAAACTATAAAAAGCGTTTCAGCATGATCATGGTTGAAACTGATACGCCCGGGTTTGAGGCAACAAAAATAACGGGAAAGATGGGGATCAGAGCATCGAATACTACTGAGCTCTCCTTTGTTGATGTAAAGGTGCCTGTAAAGAATCTAATCGGGGTGGAAGGACAGGGATTCTCTCAGGTGATGGAGCATTTTAACCGAACCCGTCTTTACGCATGCGGCCAGGGCGTGGGCGTATCTCAAGGGGCATTTGATATGGCGGTCGCGCATATTACAAAAAGAGTGGCGTTTGGGCAGACCCTGTCGAAATTTCAGGGCATTCAGCTTAGGATTGCCGAGATGGCCAGTCGAATAGAGCTGGCAAGAAATATGTATTACAAGGCTGCATGGCTGGCGGATAATGGAAAGATAGACCATAAACTGGTGTCCATTGCCAAATGGTATTGCGGGGAAACAGGTGTGCGGGTGACGGATGAAGCGCTCCAAATGCATGGGGGCTACGGATATATCAAGGAATACGACGTGGAGAGGTTCTATCGGGCTGCCAAGGTAGTCGAGATTTACGAGGGCGCTAAAGATATCGAAAAATTGATTATCGCCAGGGAGATTTTGGGGAGATGATATTTGTTAGATATTAAGGAGCATTTTAAAGTGGAATTCAAATATTTACAGTGCAGTACAAATAATGGCATTTCCCATATACGAATGAATAAACCTGAAACGATGAATGCTCTTAATGAGGATCTTCTTGACGAATTGGGCGCAGCTTTCTCAGAGTACGGTGGGGACCATCATACGAGGGTTATTATTGTTTCAAGCAGTCATGAAGGATATTTTATCTCCGGTGGAGATATTAAATATATTTCCGGATTTCCGGACGCGGTTGGCGCGAGGGATGGAATTCTCTATATCCAAAATCTTTTTAACAGGATTGAAAACCTGGAAAAGCCCGTTATAGCCGCGATCAGTGGTGTTTGTCTGGGCGGCGGATGCGAGCTTGCCATGTCGTGCCATATTCGTATCGCTGCTGAAACCGCGAAATTCGGTCAACCTGAAGTCAAGATAGGGCTTATACCCGGGGCTGGCGGCACGCAACGGTTGGCGCGACTTGTCGGCAAGGGCATGGCAACGGAAATGGTTTTGACCGGAGATATGATAAATGCTCAACAAGCCCTAAGAATCGGCCTTGTAAACCATGTTGTCAAAGGGGATTCCTTGATACCCACGGCGAAAGACATTGCCAAAAAAATAGCTTTCAACGCGCCTTTGGCAACCCGATACGCACTGAAAGCCATCGGCAGAAGCGACGAAGGAACGCTTAACGATGGTCTAACCATGGAAAGGGACTCTTTCGCCCTTTTGTGTACGACAGCGGATATGCGGGAAGGCGTTAACGCTTTTAAAGAAAAAAGGCGTCCCGTATTCACCGGCAAATGACTGGAAATAACCCTAGTAAGTTTTAAGAGAGCTAACCTAAATGGAAACAAAAACTGAGCACAGAATTAAACAACTACGAGAAATAAAAGCAAAAGTGCTGAAAGGCGGGGGAGAGAAAAAGCTACGTCTTCAGCACGAGGAAGGCAAGTTAACGGCGCGGGAAAGGTTAGACTATTTATTGGATGAGGGCAGCTTTGTTGAATTCAATATGTTGCTTTCCCACGTTGAAGGCGATCCCGGCGATGGGCTGGTGAGCGGTCATGGCACGATAGATGGAAGAACCGTGTGTGTTTTCTCTCAGGACCGTACGGTTCGGGGCGGTTCCATCGGAACCTTGCATGGCTACAAAATGCACAAAACCGTTGAGAATGCGCTGGAGATGGGGGTGCCTTTTATCGGGCTTTATGATTCACCGGGAGCAAGGCTCCCGAAGATAACCGAGTCTAAAACGGCTATAGGCGATTTGATGCAGAAAAGCGCCGCTTCTTTGTTTTGTGTGAATACTCAGGCTTCAGGCGTTATTCCCCAGATATCGGCAATCATGGGGACCTGTGCCGGAATTTCTGTTTACTCACCTGCCCTGACGGACTTCATTTTCATGGTCGACGAGACCAGCCACATGTTTATAACAGGGCCGGCGATGGTTAAGTCGGTGATGGGAGAAGAAATAACTGCCGAGCAGCTTGGCGGGGCGAAAATCCACTGTCGGGTCAGCGGCGAGTGCGACAGGCGTTTTCCTGGCGATAAGGAATGTTTGGATGGCATCAGGGACCTATTGAGTTATTTGCCTGCAAATGCTGACCAGAGGCCGCCGGTTATGGAAATGGGCGATGATCCCGGACGATTGAATGAGGATCTCATGGATATCATACCGCCTTTACCCAGCAGACCGTACGATATGCATAAAGTGATTAATTCCCTTGTTGACGGCGGTCGCTTTTTTGAGATTAAGCCTGAATTCGCGGGCGAGATAATTGTGGGTTTGGGGCGTCTTAACAATCAAGCAGTTGGAATAGTGGCGAATCAGCCGATGGTTCGTGCCGGAAGCCTGACGGTGGATAGCTCTGACAAGCAGAGCAGGTTTATACGATTCTGTGATTGTTTTAATATCCCAATCGTTGTGCTGGTGGATACGCCGGCGTACCTGCCTGGAAGAGACCAGGAGCATAAGGGCATAATCCGCCACGGGGCAAAGGTCATACATGCCTTGTGTGAGGCTACAGTGCCCAGAATTGCGGTTGTTTTGAGAAAATCATACGGTGGCGGAAATCTCGGCATGGGCGTTCTGCCGGGCTTGGGCACGGACCAGGTATATTATTGGCCGATTGGGGAGATTGGGGTTTTGGGGGCCGAGGCATCGGTGGAACTCTTTTTCGGCAAAGAGATCAGAGCCTCTGAAAACCCCAAGGAGATGAAGGAAAAACTTCTTGAGGAATATGTTGATAAGTATTCAAATCCGATGAGGGAGGCTTCGGCCAACTGGAATATCGAGGACATAATTGAACCGATGGAGACCCGGAAAATTTTGATTCAGGGGTTGAAATTCCTCCACACCAAAAGCGGGCTCATCGGCATGCCAAACGACATGGCAGTATCCCCTTGTAAGGGGCAGCAGCTTTTTTTCAATTTAAATATAGGAAAGGAGAAAGTAATGTCAGTATCTTATCCGAGAATCGGTAACAAAGTGGTCGCTAAAGTCGTTGAAAGAAAGGGTAGCTGTACTATTGGGATGAATGTTGGAGATGAGTTCGAATTGAGCCTTCATAAATGTGGTGAATTTTGTGGATATTTTTACCACAATATTATTGGGTGGGTGAAAACCTTGCAATTTGGCGGAACTTTTCCGCTTGGAGAGGATCCTGATGTTCAAATATGGGATTGTCCTAACCCTGCGAATCGCGTCAAAATTGAACTCAGGAGGATCAAGGAGTAAAGGGCGTCTCCACGTTCCATGACTTCACCAATTAAAATAATCAACGGCCGGTTTTAAGGGGGTCGTGCCGATAGTGACATTAATACCGGGGACTTGGCCGATGGTGATTATGACTTTTTCGTTTGTATGTTGCACCACACCACAGGGGGGGTAATTCCTCAAATGGAAGCAGGTATGCCCATCCCCCCCCTGTGGTTCTTTGTCAAAAACAAGGAGGTGTTTTTTAATGCCAAATATCCGTCCGAATCTTGCCGGCGATTATCCCAGAATCGACTCAAACAGCTTGATCGACCCTTCAGCCCAGATCATCGGCAATGTGGAGATTGCCAAAGACGTTTTTGTGGGGCCATTGACGGTCATCCGGGCCGACCGGCGCGGACCTGATGGCAAGGTGGGGCCCATCAGGATCGGGGAGGGGACCAACATCCATGACGGCGTCGTCATTCACAGCAGCCCCGGCACTTCCGTCACCATCGGTGCCGGGACGTGCGTTGCGCACGGGGTTGTCGTTTACGGCCCGAGCACTATTGGGGAGGGTTGC
>JAGHEC010000061.1 GCA_021159525.1 Deltaproteobacteria bacterium
CGGCGCCCTCCCGGCAGTCGCGTCAGAAAAACCCTTCTGCCCCCATTTATTGAGCTGTTACGAAAAATCTCTCTTAGGCGCCGACTGTCGGCTCCTGCCCGCCCTTGACCGGTATCTTGACCAGGAAGCTGGACCCTTCCCCGACAGTGCTTCTCACCTCTATGTCCCCGCCCATTTTCTTGATAATCCCATAACATATCGAGAGACCCAAACCGGTCCCTTTTCCCACCGGCTTTGTAGTGAAAAATGGATCGAATATCCTGGCCAGGTTGGCCTCCGGAATCCCCGGGCCTGTATCAGCCACCTTCACGGTGATGTAATCCCCCTCGAGCCTGCTCGATATCTCCATGCTCCCCCCCTCCTTTTCCATGGCATCCAGGGCATTATTGATCAGGTTGAGCAGGACCTGCTGCAGTTCGGTCTGCGATATCCGTATGGTGGGGAGGTCCTTCTGGAGATCCGTGCTGATGGTCACATTGCTGTACTTGGCCCTTTGTTCGGAAAGGGCGATCAACTCCTCGATGAGATCGTTTAATCGGACATCATGGGCCGTGGAATCGGTCTTCCTCGCAAAGCTGAGGAGCTTGTGGGTAATCTCCTTGCAGCGCCTTCCCTGACGCCGTATCTGGGCCAATGCCCTCTGGAACTCGTCCAGGTTTTTGCCTTCCTTAAATTCCTCCTCTTCCAACAGGTCCTCTATCCAGCCTGCTTCTTCCACCATGATCGCCACCGGGTTGTTGATCTCATGCGCGATCCCCGCGGCCAGTTCACCAACCGAGGCCAGTTTGCCGGTCTCCACCACCTGTTCGGAGATGAGTTGCTTTTCCCGATCCGCCTCGGCCACCCTGCTGACCATTCGCTTGGACACGATGAAACCGGTAACCACGATTGCGATGCCGGCCAACAGTATAATGGCAATGGTAACCCTCAGGGTCCTGCGCAGGTCGGAATAGGCGTCCGAGGCCTTCTGCTGATAGATCAGGAGCCAGTCACCATGCTTCAACACGGCCGAAACGTAGATCACCGGGTTGCCCGCCTCGTCTTTCCGCTCCATGAAGCAGACCCCGTTTTTACACTCCTTGCACTCGGCAAAGCAGTCCTGGTAAGGCACCTTGTTGGGGATGAGATCATACATGGGCTTGGTCTGGAATTCGCCTGCCTTATTCAGGATAAAGGCAAACCCGGTTTCGCCGATGCGGATGTTCTCGACCAGGTCATTGAAGGCCACAAAATCTATGGTGGCCCGCAATATCCAGGAATCGCCGTTGTAGTTTTCCCTTACCGCGATAATGAAATGGGGCAGTCCCCGGAGCCCCAGAAAGACATCGCTCTTGAAATACTCGCTTTTCATGGTCTGTTTGAACCACTCTGCATTGGAGTAGAGTGCCCGGCCCAGCTTGAACGGCCCTGCATAAGCGACCTGAAGACCCCTGGAATTGACCACGCCCAAGTCCACAAACACCGGACCATAGCTCTGTTGCAAGAGTTCCAGCCTGTCCTGCAGAAAGCCTTGATTGCTCAATTCCTCATAGGAGAAGGTCCTGGCCAGCAACCGGATATCGCCCAATTTCTCCTTCAGGAACCCATCAATGCTCTGCTTGTGTTTCAGGACCAGTTCTTCGAGGTGAGCGCGGACCTTCTCGTGATAGGAACTGTCAAATTCGTATAAAATGATGCTGCTGACCAGGATCATCGGCGTGCTCGCCACAAGGATGATGACCAGAAGCATATTCCGGGTCAGGGAATAGTAATACCCGTTATGTGTTTCTTTTTCCTGGGCCATTCGGATCACCGTGAGCAGCTTTTGGAAATGGGCCCGGGCCTGCAGGCGTGCGTGCACAGGCCCGGGGTTCGTTGGCCTGCTACTCCAAGCCGTGGGTGGTCAAGGCCTCTCTGACCTTGGCCTCCCGGATCTTTTCTTCGTGGTTTCGTTTTTTCTGGGTGGCTTCTTCCACCTTGCGCATGAGTTGATCAATGTCGCATGGCTTCATCAGATAGTCATAAGCCCCCTTTTTCATCCCCTCAATGGCCGATTCGATGGTGCCGTGGCCGGTCAGCATAATCACCTCGGTCAGGGGATATGCCTTTTTGATCTCTCCCAGGGTTTCAATGCCGTCCATGCCCGGCATCTTGACATCCAGGATTACCACGTCGGTGTTCCGGTTCTTGCTCAAAACCTCCAGGGCCTCTTTCCCGCTGAATGCCGTATTGACATTCAGGTCGCGCTTTTCGAGGCGCT
Organism: Deltaproteobacteria bacterium; assembly: GCA_021159525.1. Taxonomy (GTDB): domain Bacteria; phylum Desulfobacterota; class DSM-4660; order Desulfatiglandales; family Desulfatiglandaceae; genus AUK324. The sequence continues at coordinate 2,240 of JAGHEC010000061.1, forward strand.
TGGTCATGGTCTCGACAAAGGGAACCTCGTCATCTACCAGCAAAACCAATGGTTTCATAGCCATTTCCCTCCTTCTGGTGTTTGATGCTGGATACTTGAAACGTGCCGCCATAAACCACGCCAAAATCCCATGCTGCACGTAACTGCCAACCTGCTGCGAAATCTATTTCATGCCGGCATCCATGGCGCTCTTGGCGGTTTCAAGGATACCCTCGGGGAAACCGACAACATTATAAACCACCAGGAACTCAAAGACCCAGAGCACCGCCATGGAAAGCAAAAAGAGCACAAAGCCGTACTTGATGAAGTCCAAGGGATGAATCATCTTGTCGCCCGAATCCGGATAAGTACCCAGGCCGTACACAATGGCATTGTTGGGGGTCCCCACGATGAGGAAATGTGCAAATGACGTGGCAAAGGCCACTCCGAGTCCCACGGCCCACGGTTCTCCCTCTACGCCGGTCATGATCCCCATGGGGATGACAATGGGTCCCAGGAGGGCGGTCGTTCCCGCATCGGACATGAAATTGGTCATAAGCCCGGACAGGGCCGAGAGACCCACCCATAAGCCATAGCCCTTGTTCATATCCACACTGGAGAGGATGTGCAAAAAGCTCTGGGCCAGCCACATGGCCGCGCCGCTTTCCTTGAGCAGAGCGCCCAGGGTCAGGGCCCCGCAATACATGAACCAGGCATCCCAGGAAATGCCGCTCAGGATCTTTTTCCAGTCAGTGGTCTTGAAGATGACCGGGATCAGGAGGGCGAGAAGGGCGGGACCCCCAAGACCCAACTCCTCCCCGCCGAAGATCCAGAGCAAAAGGATCAGGAGCAGCATCCCGAAGGTGACATACTCCGGATAGGTCATCTTCCCCATCCGCCTGGTTTCTTCCTTGATAGCCACCAGACCCGGGGTCAGGTCCCTGGTTTTGATCTTCCGCTTAAAAAGGAGCAGCATGTACAGGGCCACCATGATACCCAGTATCGGGACAATCGGAAGGCCGTACTTCATCCAGGTAAAGAAGTCCATGGGGACACCATATTCACCCCAGAACCCCATCATGA
>JAGHEC010000076.1 GCA_021159525.1 Deltaproteobacteria bacterium
CTCATGAGGGTCTCGGTGGCGGTCCTCTTCGACAGCGTTGAGGATACATTTCTTGCATTTGAAGAAGACCGGGTGGCGGAACTCCTCACTCGCCTCAGGAGGGCCGACCTGATTATCGGCTTCAACATCAAGCGGTTTGATTACCGGGTTCTGAGCGCCTATTCGGAACAGGATCTGTCCAGTCTCCCCACCTTTGACATACTGGAAGATGTGCATCGCCGGCTGGGATTCAGGCTCGGACTCGACCACCTGGCATCAGAGACCTTAAAAAAGGGAAAGATCGCAGACGCTCTTCAGGCAGTGGCGTGGTTCAGGGAGGGAAAGATGAAAAAACTCACGGACTACTGCCGTCAGGATGTGGCCGTAACCAGGGACCTGTTCCTGTATGGACTTGAAAAGGGACATCTTATTTATCGAAGGAAGGACAACCATACCAGGATGAGGCTCCTCGTAGACTGGGACCTGAACCGGTTGCTCGGTTCGGATTTATCGTGAAGGTCGGCAGTCCAGATCCTGCTTTGCCTTGTTGCAAGACTGAGGACAGTAGCGGGCGGCAATGTCTATCCCGGCCCTGTCCCCGGCTTCCTGCCGGTGTTATCCCGCATCTTCTTGCACATGCAGCAGACTGCCGGTATGGTCTCATACATCTTGATCTTTCGCCTGAGCTCCAGTTGAGTTCCGGTTTTTCGAGGCGCCGTGATCGATTGGGAAACAAAGAGCTTTGCGACCGTGCACGCTTAGAGAGATTGGGTAACGGCTCAATGATCCGGACTTCCACCCGCCTCGGGTCCCTCGTTTTTGTCAAACGAGATATACAGCGCTGGGGCCTTCCCCTGTTTGGGTTCGCCCATGTAGATGGTCTGGTGTGGAAACGGGATCTCGATGCCGCGCTCATCAAAGCGCCGTTTCATGCGACGGTAGAATTCGCGCCTCACGCCCCACTGTTTCAGGGGCAGGGTCTTGAACCGAGCGCGTATGATCACCGCTGACTCATCAAACCGGTCCAGGCCGAAAATCTCCAGCGGTTCGAGAATGCTCGGCCCATAGTCCGGATCCCTTTGAAGCTCTTCACCCAGTTCTCTCAGTATCTCCATGACCTCGTCCACGTCCTCCCGATAGGCGATGCCGATATCCATGACCGCCCGGGAGTAGATCTTGGAATAATTGCTGACAGAATCGATAGCGCTGTTGGGGATCACATGCACCGTTCCGCCGAGATCCCTCAACCTTACGGTCCGCAGTCCCACAGACTCAACCATTCCCCCCTGATTGCCCACCGTTGCATAGTCCCCCACCCGAATGCTCTCCTCAAAAAGGATGAAAAGACCGTTGATCAGATCCTTGACCAGGGTTTGCGAACCAAAGCCGATGGCCAGGCCTATAATTCCGGCCCCTGCCAGGATAGGGGTCGTATTGACGCCGAGACGATCCAGGATGATAATCCCGCCCACAAAACCCGCGCTGATGTTGATGGCCGTCCTGATCACCGGAATGAGCGTCTTTTGTTTCTGAGAAATCTCCTTTTTCCTTCTCCATTTTTTCTCTTTCAAGAGATAGGCGGAAACCATGGTGCAGATCTCAATAACCGAAACCACTACCGCCAGTGTGATAACAATGGCCAGCCCCCGAAGCAGAATCATACCCCCCGCGTCGGAGACCACAAATTCAGTGACCGGAACTCCCCAGGTCTGAGCCATAACACCACAACCCATCGCGATGACCACCACGGACAGGCCTTTTCGCATAATCCGCACGTATCGGTTCGCCCGCGCTTCCATTCCCGGGAACCGTTGCATCACCCTCTCGTTAATCCGAAAAAATCCTCGAAAGCTCTGATCCAGAACCCTCAGGCACAGAAACATCGCGAAAATCGTAGCTGCCGTGCCCACGGTAGCGTGAAACAGGTATTCAAATCCCCTTTCATACTGAAATGCCAGGGTCAGAAAAATCGCCCAGATATACCCTGTCGCCAGGATGGGCCAGTACCGGATGAGGGCCGCCAAAGCGCGGCCTTTGTCCTTCTTGGGAGGTTCTGTTTCCTCTTTTTGATTCTCTAAGTTGTTATCCCGCCTCATCCGGATCTCACGGGCGACCTGAAGGACAAACACCGTCAGCATCACCGGAAAGGGCATGAGCAGAATGCCGCGCAGCATTGCGAAATAAGGCTGGCCCATGAGGGGCCAGAGAAAACAGGCCATGGACACAAAGTAGAAAAGGGCGTACGCGGCAAATCGCCGCACCCAGATCCAGGCATAGCGGGCATTTTCATCGGACAGTGCCAGGATCCTGAGACGCGCCTCGTCAGGAAACAACAGGATATGGAAAAAAGACATAGCCATGCGGTAAAAGAACAGTATGAGAAACAGGTTTAGAAGGATATCACGGCCTGACGAAAAAGAGGGCATCAGTTCAAAGAGCAAGGCAGAAGTGAACCAGAGGATTACACAGGGAATGCATTTCAGCAAAATATAGACGCATCCCCATGCCGGCTTCGAGACCGGAGTCTTCATTTTTTCGAGTGAAGATCGGACCGGACGCACCAGCAGAGCAACTGACAGCAGGGAGATGATAATGGCAATTCCAGCGCTCAGCAACAGGATAAAAAGACGGGAGCGGTTTTCAGGGATCTTGAAAAATGCCTCTATGCTCATGAGGTCCGCGGGCATTTGTTCAATCATGCTGCTGGTCCTGATTACCGCGTTTTTCACGTCTTGAGAGATCCCCTCAAAACAGCCAAAGACCCATCGCACGATTAAAAGCTGCTGCGCACCCCCCTCAGAGACCTGTTTCCCTGATTCTTTAGTATCCAGGGCCTTCCTGGCTGCTATAATTCCCTTCAGGTTTCTGACAAAGTCTTCCCGTTTTTCCGGGTTTTCGATAACCTTCAGCAACTCCTCCAGGTCGCTGGACGAAGCCCCTACTGTCAGATCCAAGGATTCGGCCTGAACCGAAGCCGCGGCCAAGAATAAACACAAGACCAGGGCAAAAAAGGAACAAACATAGGTGGTATGCTCAATATGACGACGCATTGAAACCTCTTTCCTTCCTTCCTTGAGAGCATGAATCGACTGGCCTTGCCCGGGCCTTTACCACCGGTTACCCCCGTCGACGGGTGTTGCGCGACAATGATTTACGGTGATACTACGAGGACGTTATTTACAGTCCCGAAGGAGTTAGGACAGACTTGATAATTGTTCGGATCATTCTGCCACCGGCCGTCAACCAGAAAACGATATTCATACCTCCCGGGCTGCAGCATGATGGTCTTTTTCCAGTCCCCCTCTGTTTCCTGCTTCATAGGATGGGCCTTTTTATTCCACTCATTGAAATCACCCATCAGATAGACAGCCTCGGCATGAGGGGCGCTCAGAGACAGCGTGATCCTCTTGCGACCCGCCATAGGCTTTGCGGTTTTCGTGATTTTTTTCTTTGCCACGCTAAAACCCTCCTTTACGCTTCCTGCGTTTCTCATTGTAAAATTTATCGGTTGACATGGACCGTTATCCCGTAAACACCATTTTCTCAGACTCAATGGCCGCTTCTTTCATCGCGCTCATAAAACAATCCTATCAGATTCCCTCTGAAGGCAAAAGCCTTTTTGCCGGGATAGGCATGGGAGAGATCCATCTCCGCAATTATTTTATTCGTAACCGTTCACGGGGTCTTGAGATCTCCCTGATACACTGATATGAGAAAATCGC
>JAGHEC010000313.1 GCA_021159525.1 Deltaproteobacteria bacterium
GATGCAGGGGGCATTGTGGGGATCGGCGAAAACGACCAGGATCTGGCCTCTGCGGTCAACCGTGTCATAGAGATGCAAGGGGGAAGCGTGGTCTTTGTGGATGGGGACCTGAAGGCGGAAATCCCCCTCCGGGCAGGGGGGTATGTCTCGGAGCTGGCCATGCCCGAGCTGGCAGACCGGCTGGATGGATTTCAGAGGACCATGACCTCCCTGGGTTCACCCCTGGATTTTGCCCATCTCAGCCTGAGCGTCCTCACAACGCCCGCTATTCCATTTATCCGGATGACGGAAAAGGGATATCACCGGTTCAGGGAAAACGATACCGTCGGGATCGGGGGGATTTAATTCCATATCTCAGGCTGTCAGCTGATGCCGTATTTCTTGACCTTGGCAGTCAGGGTCTTGCGGTTGATCCCCAGGATCCGGGCCGCCTGGGTCTTTTTCCCCCGGGTCCGCTTGAGGACAAAGGCGATATATTTCTTTTCCAGTTCCTCCAGGGAGACCGGGATTTCGGAAAACATCTGCAGTTCTCCCTGGCGTTGGGTAATGAAGGCAGGGAGATTGGCAGCCCGTATTATGTCCGTATCCTCGAGGATGAGGATCCGTTCCAGGGTGTGTTCAAGTTCCCTGACATTGCCGGGCCATGCATATTCGGTGAGGATGTCCATGGCCTCCGGGGAGACGTCCAGGCTGGATTTTTTCATCTTGCGGCTCAGCTTGTCGATGAAGTGACGCACTAGAATCGGGATGTCCTGTTTTCTTTCCCTCAGCGGAGGGAGATGGATGGGCACCACGCTCAAGCGGTAATATAGGTCCTCTCTGAAGATCCCTTTGCGGATGGATTCGGTCAGCTCGCTGTTGGACGCCGAGATGATCCGGATGTCCAGGTTGATCTTCTGCTGGTCGCCCACCTTCATGAATTCCCGCTCCTGAATCACCCTCAACAGCTTGGCCTGGATGTTTAGACTCAGATTGGCGATCTCGTCAAAAAAGAAGGTGCCGTGGTTGGCCAGCTCAAAAAAACCGTGTTTGGTCTGGTGTGCCCCGGTGAAGGAGCCCTTGACATGGCCGAACAGCTCGCTTTCCAGAAGGGTTTCCACGAGGGAAGAACAGTCCACTGCCACGAATTCCCGATCCTTCCGAAGGCTGTTGGCATGGATGGCCTGGGCCACTAGCTCCTTGCCCGTGCCGCTCTCGCCTGTGATCAAAACCGTGCTGTCCGTAGGGGCGACCTTGAGGATCTTGTCGAATATCCGTTTCATGGGGCGGCTCTGGCCGATAATGAGATGATCTTCCGAATCGATTTTGAGACCGTGATTGACAATGGCATGTTTCCGGGACGAGACGCGACCCACCCTGGCCTTCTGAAGGGCCGCCTCCAGATCATCGAGACGGAATGGTTTCACCAGGTAGTCGAGGGCCCCCAATTTGGTGCAGTGTACTGCGGAGTCGATGGTGGGATAACCGGTGATCATGATCACGTTGGTATCAGGGTGCCTGGCCCGGACCTGTTTTAACACCTCTATGCCGTTCATATCGGGCATGCGGATGTCCAGCAGGAGCAGGTCCACTGGCGCCGTCTCAAGGCGATTGAGGGCCTCCTGACCGCCGGTCGCGGCCTTTGCTTCAATGCCTTTCTCGCTGAGTGCGCGGCAGATACCGTTTCGTACCGCGGCCTCGTCATCGACAACCAGAACGCTGTGAATGTTTCCAGGATCGGCCATAGGGAAATCAAACGCGCAAGGCCCGAGGCCTAAGGCGCGAGGGACTTGTTGTTTCAGACAATCATGGGGAGAAGGACCCGGAAGGTGGTTCCCCGATCCGGGTCGCTGTCCACGTCAATGGAGCCATGATGGGCCTCCACCACTCCCTTGACAATGGCGAGACCCAGCCCCGTGCCCATGACCTGACGGGTCTTGGGGTGTTTGACCCGATAGAACTTGTCAAATATCTTGGGCAGTTCTTCAGGTGCGATCCCTACCCCCGTGTCCGTCACCCGGATCTCCATATATTCGGCCAATCCCCGGGCTGTAATGGTCACCTTCCCCCCTTCTGGTGAATAGTTGATGGCATTGCTCACCAGATTGTTGATGACCTCTTCCATGTTCTTGGGGTCTGCCAGGACCGGCTTCAGGCCTTCGCACGAGCAGGTGAGCTGGATTCCCTGTTCTCTTGCCCTCGGTTCCATGAGCGCGACCGTGTCATGGATGATCTTTTCCACGTCGGTGGGGACCCGGCGCTGGACCAACTTTCCTGCCTCGATTTTGGCTACATCCAGGAGGTCGTTAATAAGCTCCAAGAGGGAATCGATCTTGTTCATCCCGCGCCTGACAAAGCCTTCTTGCTTTTCATCCAATGGCCCTGCCAGGCCTTCGAGCAGGACGCTGTTGATTTGACGGATGGAGACGAGGGGGCTTCGGAGCTCGTGAGCCACCATGTTGACAAAATCGGACTTCATCTCGTCAAGCTGTTTGTAGGAGGTGATGTCTTCCAGGACCGTGACCGTTCCGTCAACGGCATTGTCCGGGCCAAGGGCCGGGGCTGAAATGGCCCTCAAGTTCTTTTTACCGGCCCGGATTTCCTGGGATACGGATGCTTCATGGGCTGTTTCGCCGCTTAAGATTTTCTTGAGAGTGTCGATGAGAGATTCATCCGAGATAATTTTTGCAATGGGGATGGGACCTTCGGTCGGGCTGGATATTTCCATCAACCGCATAAGGGCAGGATTGTGGAGGACTACCTCCAGGTTCCGGTTGGTGACCATGACCCCGTTGGCCATTTGGTTGATGATGGTCTTGAGCCGGGTTTTTTCCAGATCGAGATCATAGAGATTGCGCATGTTGTCCTCTTTGAGCCTGGCCGCCCTTTGCTCCAGGCGCCTCTTTTCAGCGGCCCGCGTTATGGTGAGGAGAAACTGATCGATCTGAAATGGCTTGGTGATAAAATCATACGCCCCGCTTTTCATGCATACCACAGCCGTATCCACGGTCCCGTGGCCGGTGATGATGATGACGGGGATGTCGGGATAGGTCTTACGGATGACGCCAAGGATCTCTTCACCCCCCATGACCGGCATCTTGAGATCCAGAAGGACGATGTCAATGACCCGTTCCGACAGAACGTCCAGGGCGATCCGGCCGTTTTCAGCCCCGATCACCTTGTAGCCCTTGCTGGTCAGGACCCGATGGCACCCGTCCCTGATCGGCTTTTCATCGTCTACCACAAGGATTGTGATCGTCTCGTTCATGATTCATCCAGCCCCACAAAAACAGGTTGTGATGTTGCTTTCTCTGAAAATTCCAGGGGGAGTTCGATCACGAAGGTGGTTCCCCCGGAGGGAGGACACTCGATATCGATGGTCCCCCCGTGAAGTTGAATGATGTTTCGGGTGATGGCAAGGCCCAGACCGGTCCCCTTACCCACGGGTTTGGTCGTAAAAAAGATATCAAAAATCTTGTCTCTGAGCCCTGCCGGGATGCCGGGGCCTGTATCCGATACCCTGATCACGAAACGCGATGCCTCAGCCTGGTAGGCGGCGGTGATTTTCAGCACGCCCTTGCCCTCCATGGCATCCGCGGCGTTGATGAAGAGGTTGGTAAAGACCTGCTGGAGCTGACCGATGTCGCCTACCATTTCCGGCAAGTCCGGTTCCAGGTCCGTGACAACCCGGATGTCATGAAACAAGGCCTGGTTTACCAGGAGGTTCAGACACCGTTCTATGATGTGATCCAGGCTGAATGACGAGGTCTGTCCGATGGACTGCCTGCTGAATTCGAGCAGCTCTGCCACGATCCTCTTGCAACGGAGGGTCTGATTGATGACCTCCTGAATATCGCTCAGGAGATCGGGATCGTCCGAAAGGCGCTCCTTTAGGAGTTCTGCGTAAATCAGGGCGCCGGCCAGGGGGTTATTGATTTCATGAGCCACTCCTGCGGCCATCCTCCCCACGGAGGCGATTTTTTCGGATTGAACCAGTTGCAGATGGGCGTCCTCCAGGTCTTTTCTCATCTTAAGGACCTCCCGCATGTCTGTAAATATGCCGACGCTCCCGATCTCCTTGTTGTCGATGGTGATGATGGAGGCGGTAAGGGTCACCGGGATCTCCTCGCCGTTTTTGGTGGTCACCGACATGCTGGTGGGGTTTAGTTTGCCCACTGGTCCGTGCTGGTCGCTCCGCATCTTACGCATGTTTTCCTTGGCTACATCGATATCGTAAAAGCTGCTCAGATGACCGTGCTCCATGATTTCCTTGGCCTTGTAACCCGTCAGGTTTTCCATTCCCTCGTTGAAGATGAGGACATCTCCCTTGGTATTCACCACCACGATCCCATCCACAGCGCTCTGGATCACGTTCTGAAAAAAGATGTTGGATTTCTGGGCCTCTCTCTCCAGCCGGATCCGCTGGGTGACGTCCCTGGAGGCCTCCAGCAACTGGACCATCTCGCCCGTTTCATTGTAGATGGGAGCAGTGGTAATGACCTCATAATGGGCTTCTCCCTGATTGTTGTGAAATTCACGGATGGTGCTGATGAGCTTGTCTTCCTCCATCCCTTTCAGATCCTGCAGATAGCAGGGATGCCCCATCTCGCAGCAGGGTCGGTCAAGTCCGTAGCGCACCTCATAACAATGCCTCCCCGAGAGGTTTTCCCTCGAAAACCCAAAATCCTGAAGGAAGGTCTGGTTGACGGTCTCCACGGTCATGTCCATGTTGACCACCATAATCCGGTAGGGGAGGGAATCGAGGATGATCTGAGAATATCGCTTCTCCCTCTCTTCTTCCCGTTCTCGCCTCCTCTCCAGTTCGCATTTCTCGATCTCTATCTGGATAAGATCCCAGAGGAGCCGGGCGCCCATGTGGTCCATGATGGAGATGGTGGAGGGCATGGTGCTATAAATTTCTTCCCGCACACCCGCCGAACCGGTCAGCTCAATGACGAGGTTCAGGCCTTTCAGATCGCGCAGCTTCCGGATGCTATTGGTGGTAAAGAGGCCGAGTTCCCTTGCATATACAAGGCCGGGGGCATCGGGATTGGTATCGGCCACGCCCAGGATATCCATCCTCAGTCTTGAAAGCCGATTCGCATTCAGGACCTTGAGCAGATTGCAGCAGGCGCTCCCCCCACCCACAATGGCGACGCGGAGGGGCTGACCTGCCTGCTCGCCGCGAATCAGGGCCACGGCATTGCCGTCCTTGGAATGGGATATCTCGGGGAATGATATCATCAGAGGTTCCTCAGGATCCCTTGACACGAAGGGCTATCTTTGTTTCCAGGTCAACGAGAATTTTTTTCAAGGCCGGGCCCTGCTCAACAGGACCGGAGTTGTTCCAGCCAGTTGCCAGGGCCGCTCTTTTCTTTTCCCTGAATTCCTGTATGGATGAGGCCATAGATTCCCACAACACCAGCTTTTGAAGGACGTGACGTTCCGCCGGGGTGAGATCCTGATTCGTGTCAAACTGCTGCCCGCTTTGGGTGGTGATAATCATATGGAACCAGGGTTGTCAAAAATGAGGAATTTTGAATTAAGAGATTCAGACTTTTTGTCTCTAAGTTCTCTGCGATGTGGGAAGAAGTTTGCGCTTGGGGTCACTGGCTCCCCTCCAAGAC
>JAGHEC010000227.1 GCA_021159525.1 Deltaproteobacteria bacterium
CTGCGGGGGACACCCGCCTGCCAAGGCCAATTGAGCGTTCTTGCCAAGACTTTCGTCCCGTGGATCTGCGATGGCAGAAGGAAGTAACATGGGTAACAAGGGAATGGCGGGCAGGCTTGCCCCTTTGGCATTCTCGCATTCGTCGAGCTGCGGCTTCCCCCACTGATAAGTCACAAAGAGACGGCGCCCTCCCGGCAGTCGCGTCAGAAAAACTCTTCTGCCCCCATTTATTGAACTGTTACATTTGTCTGCAAGGCATGACATACGACCATTAACCGACAATCAGAAAAGGAGGTTTGGATATGGATAAGAAATATATTCTGGTAGTGGACGACGATCCGGATCTGGTAGAGACTGTTTCCATGATGCTGGAGAGCAAGGGGTGCGAGGTGGGCCGGGCCTATGACGGGGTGGAGGCCGAAGAGTCCATCAATCAGCGCAGACCCGACCTGGTAATCCTGGATGTCATGATGCCCCGCAAGGACGGGTACGTCCTGTGCGCGGAGCTGAAGACCAACGAGGCCACGCGCGACATCCCGGTGGTGCTCCTCACTGCGGTGGGCGAGGCGGTTCCCACAACCACCTATACCCATGCGGATGGCATGTCCACCGAGGCAGATGATTATATCCCCAAGCCCATCGACACCGAAGGTCTCTGGAAGGTGGTCACGGCCCTGCTGTAGGGGATCGGATCGGGAAAGGTCGGGGTTGCATGGAACCAGGGAAAATAAACGACGTTCTGAAGCGGGCCGGTCCGGCTTTGCGGATCGATGCCGCGACACTGGGGCGCGGAAATCGCCATGCCTGTCCCTGAAAGACTGGGCGGATTCAAGGTCCTGAAAAACGTCGCCAGGATCACTATTTTCTCAGCCCGTGGTGCTGAGGATTTTCCATTGCGGGTCTTTCGCATTATTGCAGACCGCAAGATCAATCTCCTCTATGCGACCTGCATCTCGGACGGCGATGCCTGGATCTTGGTCCTTGTAATGGAGCCCGACCATGCCCTTGAGATATTGATGGCGCTGGAGGCATTCCTCGCCGTACACCCGACCCTCTACCACGGGTGTGCCGTCCTTTCCATTTTTCCCCACCGGAAAAACCCGGAGATCGCCGGGGCGCTCTTTGAGGCCTTTGGCCGCGAAGGCATACCTCTGGACGCCCTGGCCAGTTCCCCATCGACCATCTCAGTGGTCCTAAACCAGGGCATACTCAACCGGGCCGGCAGGGCCTTGTTCGGCCCCTTTACCTTTGGAGCCTACCGCACCCCGGCCGACTGGAAGCTGGCTCAGAAGGGAAAGGAACAACTCTATAAAGAAGTTGTGGCCTCATATCAGGAAAAGCGACCAAAGGTCTACGGCATTGAGTATCACGACGGGCAGGCATTGCTTCGGGTCCATGTAGACCGGGGTCTGGTGACGGCCATGGGCCCCCTTTTCAACCGATTGGCCCTGCCCGGGCTCTCTATCCCCTTTCTGATGGCCGGCCCCGGCGGGCACGCGGACCGCGAGCAGATCGCTTTCTGCGTCCCTGTGTCGGAACTGGATCCGTGCCGTGAGGCCCTGCGAGAGGCGGCCCCCTTTGCCGAGTTCACAAGTACGGCCCCTGCCGCTCTCTTTTCCATGAACGGACCCCACTTCGGCGATCGCTATGGCATTGCAAGCGCACTTCTCGCGGCCTTTGAGACGGATCATGTCAGTCTTGTGGGCCTGAGCTGTACCATAGCCTCTATTACGGGTGTAATCTCTTCCTCCCAGTTAGGAACGGCCATCGAGGCCATCCAGTCCCGCTTCGATATCCCGTAACCGTTCCCGGGGTCTTGAGATCTCCCTGATACACTTAGATATGAGAAAATCGCATCAGCTCAATAATTGGGGGGATAAGAGCGACGGTACCACCGGGGCAGAAGAATTTTTCTTCCGCTCCGGGCCTCCGGGCAATCGCGTCAGAAAAACCCTCCTGCCCCGGGTTAATCGACCTATTACCCTCAAATCTTGTTTGACTTTTTTCCCTTAGACCTTTAAGAGGGGGGGGTATCCGCATCACCTCAATAATTAGGGGGATAACTGCGAACCTGGTGCCGGGGCAGAAGAATTTTTCTTCCGCTCCGGGCCTCCCGGCAGTCGCGTCAGAAAAACCCTTCTGCCCCCATTTATTGAGCTGTTACGGGTATTCGCATTTACAGAGAAAAAGCATCTGATCCGATCCTCTTGCCAAAAGTAACGAAACCCTCAGAAGGGAGCTGCCCAAACTCCGGAGGCCCTGCATATGAAAATTGCTGCGGCCCAGATGGACATAGCCTGGCACAATCGCCGTGCCAATCATGCCAAGATCCGGCACATGGCCGAGGCAGCCAAGGCCCGGGGGGTCGATCTGGTCATATTCCCGGAGATGTGTGCTACGGGATTTTCCATGGACAGCCATGTCACAGCCGAACCCCTCGACGGCCCCACGCCTACCCTTTTCCGCAACCTGGCGCGCGACCTTCATTTGGCCGTGGTGGGTGGATTTGCCCTGGACACACAAGGGGAACGGCCCCGGAACGTATCTCTGTCAGTTGACAGCCAGGGCCGCGACCTGGCCCTGTATGCCAAAATCCACCTGATCGGCCTTTTGAACGAGGACCGGTATTACAACCCCGGGAATCACACGGTCTCCTTTCATGTGGCTGGTGCGGAGGTCTCCTGTCTCATCTGTTACGATCTCCGGTTCCCCGAGGTCTTTCGTTCCCTGGCGGAGCGATGCAGCATGATCGTGGTGATCGCTTCCTGGCCCTCCGTGCGCCAGAGCCACTGGGACATCCTTCTGCCGGCCCGGGCCGTGGAAAATCAGCTCTACGTGACAGGCGTCAACCGCGTGGGCCAAGGCGGCGGACACCTTTTCACGGGCGGATCCGCCATCATTGACCCGGCCGGCCGGGTCCTGGCCCATGCCGGCAACCGGGAAACCCTTCTCATCGCAGAAATCGACCCTCAACAGGTGAAAGAAATACGTTCCGCCATGCCATTTCTGAAAGACCGCAGGAATGCCTTGTTTCAGCCCGGTGAATCTGTCAGCCAAAGGATGAAGAACACACCGCCGCCATGATGGAGGCGTAATAGCTCAATAATTAGGGGGCAGGAGGGTTTTTCTGTGGCAACTGCCGGGAGGGCCCAGACGCTGCATTCGCTGTTATCCCCCTGATTATTGAGCTGATACCCCATATCAATCTGTTTTTGTTTCAAACATATCGGAAATGCGGACCGCTTTTCTCCCCTTCCAGGCCCCCCTGTGAAAGGCGTCGCTGATAAGGAGCGGAAATATCAGTGTGGCTTCCCCAAAGACCATCTGCTCGGATCCCATATCCACCTTCCCCCAGGAGCATGCCTCCCTGAGGGTGGAACCCGATAGCCCGCCGTCCCGTTCATCGGCCACCGTGAGCTGAATCGCGTATTTGTGGACCGGCCGCCCTTCCCCCAGTATGTCGGTGGCCACCACCACATCCTGAGTGAAGTTTTTGGGGACCCCGCCGCCGATCATGAGGATCCCGGTCTCTTTTGCAGCCAGCTTGATCTCGGTAAGTTCCCGGAAATCACGAACAGAATCAATAACAACATGCGAGGTTTTGTTTTGCCTCTGGTGATAGACCAGACCAAAGCCTGCGGAGCAGTCGGAAAAGGCCGGAACAAAGATGGGGACCCCCTGTTGATAGGCGGAGAGGACCACCGAGGCCTCGCACTTCAGGCCTTCTGTTTCCAGATAGCGGCCCATGGCATGAATAAACTCCCGGGAAGAATAAGCTCTTGGGGGAAGGGTATCCGCGATCCTGGCGATGGTCATGTCGCAAACGCGCAGCTCATCCTCATCGATAAAGGTATCATAGATCCGGTCAACGGCCATCTCGCTCAATCTCATGTCGTTCACAAACGGGGTTCCCCTGTAGTGTTTGAAACCCAGGGCCTCAAAGAAATCCTGATCCACCATAATGGCGCCGGTGGAGACAATGACATCCACCATCCTGTTTTCGATCATGTCCACCACCACCTGTTTGAGCCCCGCACTGAAGAGGGAACCGGCGAGCGTCAGAATAACCGTGCAGTCCGGATCCGCCAGCATGCGGGTGTAAATGTTGCCCGCGACGGCGAGATTGCGGGCCTGGAAGGCTGCCTTGGCATAGGCATCCATGATAGGCCTTGCATCAAACAACTTGATGTCTATGTGTTCGATGGGGACTTTCAGCAGTTCCTTTTTGTTCATAACCATTGCGGCCTCCTCATATAACAAGCGCCAATTTGCCCCCGCCCCTTTATCCAAAAATCATGCTCAATATCCGATAAATCAGTTTAGCGGCCAGAAAATCCGGGGCCCTGTTGCAGGGATTGGGCAGCAGTTCTGTAACATCCATGCCCACAATCTCCTTCTCCGCGATGACCGGCCGCAGCAGGCGGAACAGGGTGTACCAGTCGATCCCTCCAGGCTCGGGGGTCCCGGTCGAGGGCATAATGGCAGGGTCAAAAACATCCAGGTCGATGGTGATATAGACCTGTCGCGTCAGGGCCTCCAGGAGCCTGTCAGCGATATGGACCCCTGCCATGATCTCGTGGGCGAAGAAGACGCGTTCGCGTTGAAGCCCGGCACATTCGGAGGCATCCATGCTTCGAATACCCACTTGGGCACAAGGGCATATCTCACCGATTCTTGCCATGACGCAGGCATGATTGAACCGGCTCCCCTCATAGGAGTCCCGGGTATCAGCGTGGGCATCCAATTGCAGGACAGACACGTGAGGAA
>JAGHEC010000148.1 GCA_021159525.1 Deltaproteobacteria bacterium
AAGACGGTAGTCCTTTGCCGCCTTTCCATAAAGGCTATTACGAGTCAGGGGGCGGTCGCCGAGCGTTACGTATGCATTTTGTTGTCCCGTCATGGAGGGGAGGCAGTGACCCCCCTACCGCGGGCGGCGGAACGCTTCCGGGACTTGGCGAAACCTCTTTGGTTGCGGCCGCCAGGCCGCCTTAGGATCCTCGAAGGGGCAAACGGTGTTTATCGCGTGATCTTCCGATCCAGGGTCCGGTACTGAATGGCCTCTGCCACGTGGGGGGGCCGGATCCCGGGACTGGCCTCCAGATCTGCGATGGTCCGGGCTATCTTGAGGATACGGGCATGGGCCCTGGCGCTCAGGCCGAATCGGTCCATGGCCCTTTCCAAAAGGGCGCTCGATTCCCAATCCACTGCACAGAACTGCTTGATGTGACGGCTGGTCATCCGGGCGTTGGTAAAGATTTTGGTGCGCGAAAGCCGTTTCTCTTGGATCCTGCGCGCGGCCATGACACGCTTCAGGATCTCTCCAGAGCCGGCCCCTTCCGAGATGCCTGCCAGATCCCTGTATGGAACGGCCGGAACCTCCAGATGGAGATCGATCCGGTCCAGCAAAGGCCCGGAGATCTTGGCCCGGTACCTCTGGATCTGAAGCGTCGAGCAGGTGCACTCGCGCTTGGGGTCTCCAAGAAATCCGCACGGGCACGGGTTCATGGCCGCCACCAGCATGAACCGGGCCGGATAGGCCACGGTGGTGGCCGCGCGTGAAATGGTCACTACGCCTTCTTCCATAGGCTGTCTCAGGACTTCCAGCACATTCCTCCGAAACTCGGGAAGCTCATCTAAAAACAGGACACCGTTGTGGGCCAGGCTGACCTCTCCCGGTTTGGGGTTCTGGCCCCCTCCGATGAGACCTGCATCCGAGATGGTATGGTGGGGCGACCGGAATGGACGGACCGTGATGAGCCCATGGCCCTCGGGCATGAGGCCCGTGACGCTGTATACCTTGGAGGTCTCGAGGGATTCTTCGAAGGTGAGGACCGGAAGGATAGTGGGAAGGCGTTTGGCCAGCATGGTCTTGCCCGAACCCGGGGGGCCGATCATGATAAGGTTATGGCCTCCGGCCGCGGCGATCTCTACGGCGCGCTTGGCGTTTTCCTGGCCCCGGACATCCACGAAATCCACATCTAAGGCCTGGGTCTGAAAGAGCCGGTCGATGTCCACGGTAAAGGGTTGGATCCTGGTGATCCCTCTCAAGGCCTCGATTACCTGTGACAGGCCATTGGCCGGGAATATGTCGATCCCTTCCACCACGGCCGCCTCAGGCGCGTTTTCCACAGGGAGAAAGATCCCCTTGAGACCCAGGTCCCGCGCGGCAATGGCCATGGGCAGGACCCCGCGGACCGGTCTGATGAGACCGTCCAAGGCCAGTTCCCCCAAAAACATATAACCTGAACAGGATTCCCTGTTGATCAGCCCGGTGGCCATCAGGATCCCGAGGGCCATGGGGAGGTCAAAGGCCGATCCCTCCTTGCGGATGTCAGCAGGGGCTAGATTGACGGTGATCCGGTCTGATGGAAAGTGATACCCGGAGTTTTTGACCGCGGCCTTGACCCGTTCCTTGCTTTCCCGCACCGCCCCTTCGGGGAGGCCCACGGTTGAAAAGGAGGGAAGCCCTTGGGAAATGTCTACCTCAACGTCTACTCGATACGCGTCGATCCCGATGACGGCACCGCTGAGGATCTTGGCTAACATGACGGGAAATCATCTCCTTGCGTCTGATGGAGCAGACCCGGGAAAAGAATCCGGACTTAATTTGGGCTTTACATTTAGCACAGAGAGGCTTATATTACAAAATTTATTTTTATCAGATGATATCTAGCGGATCAATTGCCAACCCTCCAAAAAGGGAGAGGAGAAAACCATGGCACGAATCACAGTGGAAGACTGTCTTGAGCGGGTGGACAATCGTTTTCAGCTCATCCACCTTGCGGCCAAGCGGGTGCGGGAACTGAAAAAGGGCGCAGCACCTCTGGTGGTGTGCAAAAATAAAGATATTGTTGTGGCCTTGCGGGAAATTGCCGCTGGAAAGGTCATTCGCACTGAAAAGGGCCTGTCCTCTGGCAGGATTGAGGCCCCGACTGCGGACGATCTGCTCCTTGCCCCTGGAGAAGAGGCGTTTAATGAGGAGATGGCCGAGGCCTCGGGGCAGGGGATGACGGCGCGCGAGAAAGATGGGGACATCCCGGATTCAGAAACGGATGAGAGCGAAGAGGCAGTGAAGGAAAAGTGACTGTTCACAAGAGAGACTACTATGAGGTTTTAGGCGTTTCCCGGGAGTGCGGTGATGAGGAGATCAAGAGATCGTACCGAAAGCTGGCCCTGAAATATCACCCTGACAGGAATCCCGGGGACAAGGAGGCCGAGGAAAGATTCAAGGAGGCAGCAGAGGCCTACGAGGTCCTGAGAGACCCTCAAAAAAGACAGATCTACGATCGGTTTGGACATGAAGGCCTGGAAGGGACCGGTTTCAGAGGGTTCAGCGGTTTTGACGACATTTTTTCGAGTTTTGGAGATATCTTCGAAGGTCTCTTCGGCTTTGGCGGCAGGGGGGCAAGGTCCCGGGCCAGACAGGGAAGGAGCCTCCGCTACGATATGGAACTGACCCTGGAAGAGGCTTTTACCGGAAAGGAAGAAGAGATCGTGTTTCATCGGCTGGAGACGTGTGCCACCTGCGGCGGGTCAGGGTCGGCGCCGGGGAGTACGCCCAAGACCTGCACCACCTGTCAGGGAAGGGGCCAGGTCATCCAGTCTCAGGGTTTTTTTCAGGTGACTACCACCTGCCCTGTCTGTCACGGCCAGGGCCAGATCATCAGCGACCCGTGTCCTGATTGCAGGGGAGGGGGTAAGATACGGGCTGAAAAGCGGATTCAGGTTAAGATCCCCGCCGGCGTAGACACCGGGTCCCAGCTCCGATTGAGAGGAGAGGGAGAGGCCGGGGAAAACGGCGGACCTCCGGGCGATCTTTTCGTGGTCATCCATGTGAGAGAGCACCACTTCTTCATCCGGGAGGACGAGAATCTTATCTGCGAGATCCCCATCTCCTTTGTTCAGGCCGCCCTGGGTGACACTGTGAGCATCCCGCTTCTGAACACAGAGGAGGAATACGAACTGGACATTCAGCCGGGCACCCAGCCGGGCGAGGTGGTGCGCGTCCCCGGAAAGGGAATGCCGAGCCTCAGGGGATACCACAAGCGGGGCGATCTCTACGTGAAGCTCACGGTGAAAATACCCCATAAGATGACCGAGCAACAGAAGGATCTGCTCTTGGCCTTTGCCGAGACGGAGAAGCTCTCCCTGTCTAACAGGAAAAAGAAGCCCAAGCGTTTCTGGAAAAAATGACCCGGTAGGCCGCAGGGTCAGTCCCGGTCTTATGGCATGTTTCATGCTTTACAGAACCTGGAAAGGGTGTTAAAAGGCGATGTCTTACAGACTGCATGAGATCATGGGAAAAGGCGTTGGAAACCTTCCCTGACCGTCTGCCACATCCGTTGGATGGAGATAGCCATGTTAAGCAAAAAGAATCAGGATTATTTTAGGGCCTTGCTGACAGAGAAGCTGAATGCGCTTTTAGAGGAGGCCAACAAGACCGTGGTCGGCATGACCGACCACGGCGAGACCTTTCCCGACCCTACCGACAGGGCAACCCTGGAATCAGAACGAAATTTCACCCTGCGCATCCGGGACCGTGAGCGCAAGCTCATTACCAAGATCAAGGAGGCCTTGAAAAGGCTGGACCAGGGGACCTTCGGCATCTGCGAGGAGTGCGGCGAGGATATTTCCGATGAAAGGCTCAGGGCGCGCCCGGTAACGACCCTTTGCATTAATTGCAAAAAAAAGCAGGAGAATGAAGAGAGGCTCAAGGGGATTTAGGCAAGCCCTGAAACCCCGCTCTTCAACCTGAAGCCCACGCGAGAGAGGGATGACTGTTCCCATCGCTTGTGATATGTTCGTCTCATGGCAAAAACCGAGAAAAACCGAGACAAGGGGAAAAAGGGGCCTCAGGGAATCCATGAAGAGGTTATCACAACCCACATCAATGCCGATTTCGATGCCCTCTCCTCCATGTTAGCCGCGAGCAAGCTTTATCCGGCGGCCACCCTCGTATTTCCGGGCTCGCAAGAAAAGAGCCTGCGCAATTTCTTTATCAATTCAGTATCCTATCTCTTTAACTTTGCCAAGGTCAAGCAGGTCGATCCGGGCCGCATCAAGCTCCTGGTCCTGGTGGATACGCGCCAGAAAAGCCGCATCGGAAAATTCGCTCAGCTGGCAGGCAAAAAAGGTGTGGAGATCCACATCTACGATCACCATCCCGATTCCTCGGATGATGTCCGGGGGGATGTGGAAATTATCCGCCCGACAGGCTCGGCTACGGCCATCCTGACAAGCCTTCTTCGGGAAAAGGACATCGCCATAACTCCGGATGAGGCCACCATCATGTGCGCCGGGATTCACGAAGACACCGGCTCTTTCACCTTTTCCTCCACCACCGCCGAGGATTATGAGGCCGCTGCCTGGCTTGCCGGGCAGGGGGCCGACCACAACATCATCTCGGACCTCCTCACGCGGGAATTGACCATCGAGCATTTGTGGCTTTTAAACGACCTGACGCGGGCCGCGGAAACCCGTGTCATCCATGGGGTGGAGGTGGCTGTTACCAAGGTGATTACCGACGAGTACATGCCTGATTTCGCGGTTCTGGTGCACAGATACATGGAGATGGAAAACCTGAATGCGGTTTTCGCCCTGGCCCAGATGGACGACCGGATCTACCTGGTAGCGCGCAGCCGAATCGAGGAGGTGAACGCAGCGGAGATCGCAAGGGCCTTCGGGGGGGGCGGACATCCCCAGGCCGCCTCGGCCGCCATCAAGGACCAGACCCTGATCCAGGTGGAGCGGTCCCTCAACGAGCTTCTGGAAATGCACATCAATCCTGTTAGAAAGGCCGTGGACATGATGTCTTCCCCGGTCATCCAGATTGGTTCCGATGAGACCGTTAAACGGGCCGCAGAGGTGATGACCCGCTACAACATCAACGTGCTCCTGGTGGTGAACGAGGGGATCCTCCAGGGGTATATTACCCGACAGGTTGTTGAAAAAGCGGTTTTTTTCGGACTCGGGGACCTGCGGGTCCAGGAATACATGAACATCGAGTTTTCCACCGTGGGACCCGAGGCGTCATTGAAGGACATTCAGGACCTGATCATCCGGGGAAGGCTGCGCATCCTCCCGGTGGTGGAAGATGGAAAGCCGCTCGGAGTGATTACCCGGACCGACCTCCTGAGCATTTTATTGGGAAATCTCGAGACCCCGGAGATGGTGTACGAGGCCCGGAAGAACGCTCCCATGGTCAGGAAGAAGAACATGGCCGGGGTCATGCGGGAGCGGCTGCCCAAACATCTCATCGAACTCCTCAAGGATTTAGGCAGGAGGGCCGATGCCCTGAATTACGATGCCTATCTGGTGGGGGGGCTGGTCAGGGACATCTTTCTCAAGCACGAGAACCTGGATGTGGACATCGTCATTGAGGGCGACGGCATTGAATTCGCCCGGGAATTTGCGCGGCATCACGATGTCCGGGTGAGGAGCCACCGGAAATTCGGGACTGCGGTGCTGATCTTTCCGGATGGCTTCAAGGTGGATGTGGCTACAGCCAGGATTGAATACTACGAGGCCCCCGGGGCTCCTCCCATTGTGGAGACCAGCTCGCTCAAGCTGGATCTGTACCGCCGGGATTTTACAGTGAACACCCTTGCCATCAAGCTCAACCAGAGGCATTTCGGGACCCTTATCGATTATTTCGGGGCACAGAAAGACATTAAGGATAAGGTCCTGAGGGTCCTTCACAACCTCAGTTTTGTTGAAGATCCGACCCGCATGCTCCGTGCGGTCAGGTTTGAACAGCGATTCGGATTCAAGATCGGCAAATTGACCCTCTCGCTCCTCAAAAACGCCGTGAAGATGAACTGGCTGGAGGGGATAGCATCCCGCCGGATCCTCTCCGAGTTCAAGCTCATCCTGAAGGAGCCGGATCCCCTCCAGGCCATCACCAGGATGAATGAGCTGCAGATGCTCAAGTTCGTGCATCCCGATATCCGGCTAACGCCCCAGCTCCAGGATCTTCTGCGGGAGATCAGGGAGGTCATTGTATGGTACCGCCTCCTTTATCTGGAACAGCCCCTTGAGCCGTGGAAAATCTACTGGTACGGTGTGGCCACGCCTCTGGATGCACGTACCTTCAGCTCTCTTTCAGGGCAGATGGGTATTGATCAAAAGTCTTTGTTTTCAAGGCAGGAGGCGGAAAAGCTCCTGGATGCCCTTTTCAAGTTCCACGGGACCAATTATGAGCTCTATACGCTCCTCCTTCCCTGTGGTACGGAGGCCCTGCTGTATCTGATGGCAAAGGCCAAAAGCGAGAAAGTCAAGCGACTCATTTCATTTTACTTCACCCGGTTGAAGGGGGCCAGGCCCCTGATAGACGGTAACGACCTGATCAAACTGGGTCTCAAGTCAGGGCCTGTGTTTAAAGAGATTCTCGACCGGCTGCTGGAAGCAAGGTTAAACCATCTAACCAAGACAAGGGATGACGAAATCCATTTTGTTAAGGAGGCGTTCGGGCATCTCTTGCATGAAAGGGAAAAGAAATCAGATGAATAAAGGCACTATTTTAAGCGGCATGAGGCCTACCGGGAAAATGCATCTTGGACACCTGCACGGCGCCCTCCTGAACTGGAAGAGACTGCAGGATCGATATCGGTGCTTTTTCTTTATTGCTGACTGGCATGCCCTTACCAGTGAATACGTTCATCCCGACATTATTCGGGAGAGTACCTACGATATCATTACCGACTGGATTTCCGTGGGGCTTGACCCGGAGGTTTCCACCTTTTTTGTCCAGTCCCAAATCAAGGAGCACGCGGAGCTGTTCTTGATCTTTTCCATGTTCACCCCGCTTGCATGGCTGGAGCGTAACCCGACATACAAGGAACAGCTCGCTGAGTTGAGGCAGAAGGATGTGTATACCTATGGGTTTCTGGGATATCCTGTGCTCCAGGCGGCCGATATCCTGATGTACAAGGCCAACGGGGTCCCTGTAGGCGAGGATCAGGCCCCCCACGTTGAACTGACAAGGGAAATTGCCCGACGCTTCAATCATCTGTACGGTAAGGTCTTCCCGGTTCCGGACGTGTTGCTGACCCCCACCTCCAAGATCCTGGGCTTGGATCGGCGCAAGATGAGCAAGAGCTACGGCAATGCCATATTCCTCACCGACAGCGACGAGGAGATCGATCTCAAGGTATCCCGGATGATTACCGATCCCCAGCGGGCCAGGAAGTCCGACCCCGGGGACCCGGCCGTGTGCAATGTCTTCTCCTTTCACGAGATCTATTCGCCCCCGGAAACCGTGGAGGACATCCGGCGGGATTGCCCGTTGGCTGCAATCGGATGCGTGGAATGCAAACGGATAATGGCCGCCAGCCTGAAACAGGGGCTTGAGCCTATTCGGGCCAGGAGAAGGGAGCTGGAATCGGATATGGAGCGGGTCAAGGCTGTTGTAGCGGAAGGCAACGCCAGATCCCGGGCCATTGCACGGGAGACCATGGCCCAGGTGAGGGAGGCGGTCAAGATTTAGACTGGATGCTGAAGTCTGGAGCCCGGCCCGAGCAGGGGGGCGGGACGTGAGGGAATAAATGGCGGATATGGACTACGAGGTGAAACTGGAGATATTTGAGGGTCCGCTGGATCTGCTCCTCCACCTGATTCACAAAAACGAGGTGGACATCTTCGATATTCCCATTACCACCATCACCGAGCAGTATCTGAGCTATCTGGACATGATGAAGACCCTCAACATCAGTGTCGCGGGCGATTTTCTGGTCATGGCCTCCACCCTGCTTCATATAAAATCCAGGATGTTGCTCCCTTCTGCCAATGAGGAGGGAGATGAAGAAGATCCCCGCGATGAGATTGCCCGGCCCCTTTTGGAATACATGCGCCTCAAGGAAGTAGCCAGGGAACTTTCGGAGCGGGAGATCCTTGGACGGGATGTCTTTCCCAGGCGCGACGCCTCCTGGGAAGAGCCCGGCCAGGAGATCGAGGGCCCGCCTCTGGACGTCAACCTGTTTCAGTTGATCGATGCATTCAGACAGCTTATGGAAAGGGGCCAATCGGGGGCCATGACCATGACCTTCAGGCATGAAAAATGGTCCATAAAGGAAAAGGCCAGATTGATTCTGTCGCTTCTGAAGCAGAAGCCGGAAATGGTCTTTGACGAGATCTTTGATAAAGATCAGCCCCGCCCCGAATTCATCGTGACCTTTCTCGCCCTCCTGGAACTGGTTTACATGGGGCTGGTCAAGGTGTTTCAGGGCTCTTGGCACAACAGCGATATCCGCCTCGTGGCCAGCTTTGACATCAACGGGGGAGAAGATATAGAAGCGCGCTTGACGCTATCAACTGAACAGGATTTCGATAATGGAGCAACCCGTTGAACTGATCATTGAGGCCCTCCTGTTTGCATCGAGCAAGCCCTTGAGCGTACAGGAAATCCACAGGTGCCTGCCGGAGGTCCCGGCCCCCGAGATCCGGGAGAGACTGAGGGTCTTGCAGGCAGCCTATGAGGCCATGAAGAGGAGCTTCGCTCTCAAGGAGGTGGCTGGGGGTTACCAGATACGTACCCGATCGGACTATGCCCCCTATGTGCTCAGGATGTTGAAAAGCTCGCCTTCCCGTCTTTCCCGGGCCGCGCTGGAAACCCTGGCCATCATTGCCTACAAACAGCCCATTATCCGGCAGGAGATTGAACAGTTCAGGGGGGTGGATGTGGGAGGCATCCTGAGGACCCTGCTTGAAAAGGACCTGATCCGGATCGTGGGCCGGAAGAATATTCCCGGCAGACCGTTGATCTATGGAACCACCAAGCGGTTTTTGGAGGTATTTGACCTCAAGGATCTGGACTCCCTTCCCAAGCTCAAGGAATTCAAGGAGTTCGGATCAGGCGACGCGACGGCCGTGCATTTGCCGGAGGAGGAGAGGCAGCTTGAAACGACGGAAAAAAAGCGGACCGCGCAGACCCCTGAAGAACAAGGCCTCCTCTTCCCGGGCGAACGGGAAGGCGCCCCGGAGGCTTAACTGGATCCTCTCCTCCGCAGGGATTGCCTCGCGGCGTGGTGCGGATGAGATGATTCGGTCGGGCCGGATCACGGTCAACGGCGAGACAATAAAGACCCCCGGGACCTCCGCTGTATGGGGTGTGGACAAAATTTGCTTCGATGGCCGTCATATCCCCGATCCGTTCAAGCGGGTCTATCTCATGCTCAACAAGCCCTTCGGGTACATCTGCGCACTCAAGGATCCGGCCGGCAGGCCCCTGGTAACCGACCTTCTGAAAGGTGTGCCCCAGCGGGTCTATCCGGTAGGCAGGCTTGATTTTGACACGCTGGGGCTGCTCCTCCTTACCAATGACGGGGATTGGGCCCACCGTCTGACCCATCCCCGATACCATGTGCCGCGCACATATAAGATCACGGTGCAAGGGCGCATTACAGACCAGGCCCTGTCAAGGATGGCAAAAGGGCTCCTTTTAGACGACGGGGAGAGCGGCCCTTCCAAGATTCATTTGATTACGCGCAACCAACGTCAGAGCATGATTCGCATGACCATCGCCCGGGGCAAATCCCGTCTGGTGCGGCGCATGGTGGAGGCCACTGGGTTTAGGCTGGTCCATCTCATGCGCATCTCCTTCGGGAATCTATACTTGGGAGACCTCAAGATAGGCCGATACCGACGCCTCACGCCAGAGGAGGTGCGGACCGCCAAAAAGATGGTAGGGATGAACCACGCATCATAGCTGGTTTCCATCCATAATCAGTGGGGGAAGCCGCAGCCCGACGAATGCGAGAATGCCAAAGGGGCAAGCCTGCCCGCCATTGCCTTGTTACCCATGTTACTTCCTTCTGCCATCGCAGATCCACGGGACGAAAGTCTTGGCAAGAACGCTCAATTGGGCTTGGCAGG
>JAGHEC010000467.1 GCA_021159525.1 Deltaproteobacteria bacterium
ATGTTACCTCCTTCTGCCATCGCAGATCCACGGGACGAAAGTCTTGGCAAGAACGCTCAATCGGCGTTGGCAGGCGGGTGTCCCCCGCAGATAAGTCACTGAAGAGACCGGCCCGGAGGCCCGGAGCGGAAGAAAAATCCTCCTCCCCCGGCGGTACGTTCACCGTGCTTCCCCTAAATATTGAGCTGTTACGTCTGAAGCTTAAACGAGATCAGCATTGGCCCCCGAACTTGAGAAGATCGAGAGAGGTAACGATTTGAGAGAAAATATGAAACTGCTAATTGCCCTCCAGGATTTCGATTCCCGGATTGGTCATATTCTGGTCCAAAAGGAGGAGGGACCCAAAAAGATTCAGCGGCTTGAACAGCGGTTGAAAGAAGTAGAAGCGCGATTGACTGAGGAGGCCGGCCAGGTCGAGGCCTTGATTCGTGAGCGGCGGGATACGGAAAAGAAAATTGAGGATTCAGAAATTAAACTTAACAAATCCAATTTAAAACTATCAACCATTAAGTCAAACAAAGAATACCACGCTGCGTTAAAGGAGATCGATGACCTCAAAAAGGCCAAGTATCTTCTGGAAGAAAAGGCAATCGGGATAATGGAGCAGTTGGAGGCCCTGGATGCATCCTGCGCGGCCAGCAGGGAACAGGCTGCTGAGATGAAGCGGCAGTTTGATGCCGAGAAGGAAGCCGTCATGCGGTCCCTGGATCGCCTCGAGCATGAACTGCATACCCTGGAGGAGAAGAAACTGGGCGTTGCCCGGGACCTTGACAAAGAGTTGCTAACGCACTATGATGCCTTGAGAAAACGAAAGGGAGGGATCGCAGTCAGTCCAGTGGTCCAGGGGGTCTGCCAGACGTGTTACCTGCGGATCCCGCCCCAGGAATTCAATGAATTGATTCGGGGGGACAAGCTCATGACCTGCCCCAACTGTACACGGATCATCTATTGGGGCGATGATCAGGAGTATCAACGGCAGCAAGGTGACGGAGAGCCTGCATAAAAGAAGTAAGCGTTCCGGTCGGCTGACCCGGTCTCTTGTGCGTTCTGCCTGCCTTTTTGTCAGAGCAGGATAAATGGCCGCTGCCCTGTCCCCGGACAGGGGGGAGGAAAGTCCGGGCTCCACAGGACAAGGCGCTGGGCAACACCCAGTCCCGGCAACGGGAAGGAAAGTGCCACAGAAAGGAAACCGCCCGGCGCTCGGGCAACTGAGCGCCCGGTAAGGGTGAAAGGGTGAGGTAAGAGCTCACCAGCCCCGCTGGCGACAGCGGGGGCTTGGTAAACCCCGCCTGGAGCAAGACCAAATAGGGGAACGCTTGAGGGTGGTCCGCCCGAGTTCCCGGGTAGGTCGCTCGATCCCGCCGGCAACGCCGGGATTAGATGAATGGTCATTGCCCCAAGGGGTCGGTCCTTGGGGACACAGAACCCGGCTTATTTCCTGCTCTGGCATAAGGGAAGGCGCACGGACTGATGTGAAAGGTGGAGGATGGGCGTTGGCCTGGAACAGATAGACGGGGATGCGGTTTTTATTATAGGTGCCGGTCATTTTGGGGCCAGGGCAGGCCGCATTCTCTGCCAACGGTGCAATGCCAGGATCTTTGTGGTGGATCCCGATACAAAAGGCCTTTCGGCCCTGGCAGATCTGAGGGTCGAAAGGATCCAGGGCGATGGAATCCAATTTTTGCTGGACAAATTTGATTGTTTGAAGGATGCCAACACTATTGTCCCGGCCCTGCCGCACCACCTTGCCTATGAATGGCTGAGAGGCTTTCTACGGCAGGAGATAAAGATCCAACAGACAGCGGTCCCTGAAACAAGACCTCCACTGCCGCACGCGCTGTCTGCCAGCGAGGGATCGACCCTGGTCAGTTATGCGGATTTTCTCTGCCCGGACGACTGCCCGGAACCGTTATATTGCACGGTAACCGGCGAAAAAAGGGAACTGCCCCTGTATGGCCTTCTCCGGAATCTCCGTATCCCCGGCTTTGAGGCGCACATCATCAGGAGCCGCCAGCTTGCCCCCGGACTGGGGGGCTACAGGGCAGGGGATCTGAGAGAGGCCGCACACAGGGTCATGACCGGGGGCGCCAGGAAGTGGATCCTGGGCACCGCGTGCAAATGCCACGGCATCCTTACGGCGTTTGAGACAAAGGGCCTTGCCCACAGCTGAGAGAGGCGCTGCCGCCTGTTGGCGAGGCTTTTCACAGGAACAGAGAGGGAACTCGTCCCGGTCCCGGGCAATTGGAGGAGGAAGGGATTTCATGTTCGTCATAGCCAATTTTATGGCCGCTGTGGCCAAGATTATTGATATCGGCCTGACCCTGTACATGTGGATTATAATTGCACGAGCCGTGATTTCATGGGTCAACCCCGACCCCTACAATCCTATTGTCCGCTTTCTCATTTCAGTGACCGAACCGGTCCTGTATCAGATACGAAGAAGGCTCCCGATCGGCCTGGGCGGGATCGATTTTTCCCCCATTCTCGTCATACTGGCCATTATCTTCATCCAATCCTTCCTGGTCCGAAGCCTGGCCCAGATGGCTGTGCGGCTTGGCTGACACACCAACAGGCGCCTTGACACCCTTGAAACACAGCCCTTATACGAACCTGTCCGTCCGTGTCCTCCCCCGATCCTCCAAAGACGAGGTCGTGGGAAAACAGGAGGGGGTCTACCGGATCAAACTGACCGCCCCGGCCATCGAAGGAAGGGCCAACAAGGCCCTGACTGCATTTCTTGCCAAACGCTTGGGTCTTGCCAAAACAAAGGTCCAGATTATTTCCGGGGAGAGGGCCAGGACAAAGACCGTCCGGATCCGGGGCCTGGGCCCGGACCAGGTTGAGGCATTGCTGGTCGGCAGGTGACATTTCCCTCCGTCCTCCGTCATTTACGGCCTCGTGACCGCGGTCATCTCCTCATGGATCCATCCGTTGGAGGCTACCACGGTTTTCTGATAAGGTGTATAGGGTCGGCCGTCATAGGTCGTCAACCGGCCCCCCGCCTCTCCCACGATAATGTTCCCGGCCGCAGTGTCCCAGGGCTTGAGATCCTCTTCCCAGAACCCGTCCAATCGGCCTGCGGCTACATAGCAGAGATCCAGGGCGGCAGAACCGAGTCGTCGGATTCCCTGCGCCCTGGTGAGCATCTTGTGAAGCAGGCTTACAACCTCCTCAGAGCGTTGGTGAACATCGTACGGAAAACCGGTGGCCAGGAGGGACTCCTTGATGCTTTTTGTCCGGGAGGTCTGCAGCGGCGCCCCGTTCAGGAAGGCCCCCTTCCCTTTAACGGCCTCGAAGAGTTCATCCATGCCCGGGTTGTAAACCAACCCCACTACTCCCTGACTTCCCGTCTCAAGGGCGATGGATACGGCGAAAAAGGGAAATCCGTGAGCATAATTGGTCGTGCCGTCCAGAGGATCGATGATCCAGGTCCGGGCCCCTGCCGGACCCTGCTTTCCGGTTTCCTCAGCCAGGATAGCGTCGTCCGGAAAATGGCGGCCGATTATTTTTAAAATTGTCTTCTCTGCGGCAAGATCCGCCTCGGTAACCAGATCGATCTCGCCTTTCTTGGAGATCTCATGGACCTTTCCCATCCTGCTGCGCAATATCACGCCGGCTTCCCGGCAGGCCTCCTTGGCAATTTCTAATTCCTTGGCATACATCTCTGGTCCTTTCTCTTTGTCTCGGGTTGGATCCGCATCGTCGTCTTGTAATAGCTCTATAAATAGGGGCAGGAGGGTTTTTCTGACGCGACTGCCGGGAGGGCGGAAGAAAAATCCTCATGCCCCGGTGGCGCCTTCGTTGTTATCCCCCTGCTTATTGAGCCGATAGGGTTCTCTCATACCAATGTATCAAGGAGATCTCAAGCCCCCATGGACGGTTACTATTCCTGTTGTCGGATGAGGGCGCCTTAACCAGAAGGTCTTCTTGGCCTTGATAAAAGGCCGAATCAGGAGCTTGTCCCGCGGGGCCCCTTGACTCTCCTTGGGCCATATTTTTATGAGGCTAAATTGATACGATGTAACAGCTCAATAAATGGGGGCAGAAGGGTTTTTCTAACGCGACTGCCGGGAGGGCGCCGTCTCTTTGTGACTTATCAGTGGGGGA
>JAGHEC010000427.1 GCA_021159525.1 Deltaproteobacteria bacterium
CACTTAAGGAGTCGCAGAACAGGGTCATCGAGAGTCTCCGGGGCCTGCGGTACGGCCCTGAAGGAAAGGACTATTTCTGGATAAACGACATGACCCCCCGGCTGCTGTTGCATCCTTACCGTCCTGATATGGAAGGAAAGGATCTGTCCCGGTACACAGATGCCGGGGGAAAACCCATATTTCAGGAGTTCGTCAAGGTGGCCGGGGATGGGGGGGCCGGTTATGTAGATTATATATGGCAATGGAAAGACGACCCCAACCGCTTGGCCAGGAAGATCTCTTATGTCAGGGGGTTCGAGCCCTGGGGATGGGTGGTCGGCACGGGATTGTATGTTGAGGATGTCCGTGCCGATATTGCGGCCATTACCCATACGATGGTCATTATATGCTCCGGGATACTGATTGTGGTTTTGGGCCTGGCAATTTTTATCATCTGGCAGGCCATTCGGACGGAAACCGCCCGCACGGAGGCGGAGAGGGGGCTCCTGCAAAGAGAGGAGGCCTTCCGGGCCGTGGGGGAAGAGGCCCCCTTCGGGATTTGCGTCATAGGCAAGGATCAGCGCTATGAGTACCTCAACCCTGAGTTCACGCGCATGTTCGGATATGATCCGAGCGATATCCCTGACAGTCAAGCCTGGTATGAAAAGGCCTTTCCCGATCCGGCATACAGAGAAAAGGTGATTTCGGCCTGGGTAGAGGATATGGTGGATCAGCCGGTACCGGAAGCGCGCAAACCCCGCATTTTCACGGTTCGATGCAAAAATGGACAGGACAAGGTCATTCACTTCAGGGCCGTGGCCATGAAAAACGGCAAGTACCTGATGACCTGTCAGGATATTACCGAACAGGACCGAATGGAGAGGAGCCTCCGCGAAAGCGAGCAAAGGCATCTTCATCTGTATGAGGAATCCAAGAAAGCCGAAGAGCTCTATCGTTCCCTGATCCATTCCTCTGCAGACGCCATTGTGATCTACGATATCGGGGGAAAGGCCCAGTACGTGAGCCCTGCGTTCACCCGCATCTTCGGCTGGAGCATGGAGGAGGTCCAGGGAAAACGGATTCCTTTTGTGCCGGAATCAGAAAGGGAAGGGACCATGGCCATTATCCGTGAACTGGTGGATCACGGGACCCCCTGTCATGGATTTGAAACCAAACGGCATACAAAGGACGGACGGACCCTGGACGTGAGCATCAGCGCGTCCCGCTATGAAGATCACGAAGGAAAACCGGCAGGCATGCTGGTCATCCTGCGAGACATCTCAGAGAGAAAGAAGCTTGAAGCCCAATTCTACGAGGCCCAGAAGATGGAGTCGGTCGGGACCCTGGCGGGGGGAGTGGCCCATGACTTCAACAACCTCCTCATGGCCATCCAGGGAAACGTGTCTCTGCTCCTGCTCGACACGCCCTCCCGGGATCCGGGCTTCAAGAGGCTCCGGAACATCGAGAAACAAGTGCAGAGGGGCGCTTATCTCACACGCCAGCTCTTGGGATTTGCCAGGGGCGGCAAATATGAAATCAAGCTGACGGATATCAACAAGATCGTGCAAAGGAGCGCGGATCTTTTTTCGCGCATGAAAAAAGAGATCAAGATCCATTCGACCTTTGAGCCAGACATCTGGATGGTCGAGGCAGACCAGGGACAGATGGAACAGGTCCTGATGAATCTCTATGTCAATGCCGGGCATGCCATGCCGAACGGGGGTGATCTCTTTATCACTACCGAGAACGTTGTCCTCTCCGGGGATGAAGGGGCTCTGCTCCATCTGAAACAGGGGCGGCATGTGAAGATATCCGTCGCGGATACCGGCGTGGGCATGGATTCGGGGATCATTCCCAAGATCTTCGATCCTTTTTTCACTACGCACCAGGTGGGTACGGGCCTGGGCCTGGCCTCTGCCTACGGGATCGTCAAGAATCATGGCGGGTCCATCACGGTCAAAAGCGCCAGGGGCAAGGGATCCACCTTCGAGATATACCTCCCGGCTGCCGAGAAAGAGGCAACGCCTTCCCGGCCCCGGACCGATACGGATTCCGAGATGGCCCCAGGAGGCGAGACAGTGCTTTTGGCGGACGACGAAGGCATGGTGATCGAGGTGGGCCGGGAGATGCTGCAGCGGCTCGGTTACACCGTTTTGACGGCAATGACCGGCAGAGAGGCCATAGAGACCTACCGGGCACATAAGGATCTCATTGATCTGGTCATCCTGGACATGATCATGCCCGACATGACGGGAATGGAGACCTATGACGCGCTCAAGAAGGAGGATCCGAACATTATTGTTCTTTTGTCGAGCGGGTACAGTATCGACGGCCAGGCATCCGAGATATTGAGACAGGGGTGCAACGGGTTTATCCAGAAGCCGTTCACCATGGCTGCCCTGTCCCGGAAGGTAAGGGAGGTGCTGGGGAAGACAAACGGGCAAGGATGAACATCTAACGTCTGATGTCGAATGTGGAATGTGAAACGACCAACCGGTATTTTTGCTGCCGGGACCTACAACGATG
>JAGHEC010000137.1 GCA_021159525.1 Deltaproteobacteria bacterium
CCGGGCCTCCGGGCCGGTCTCTTGAGTGACTTATCTGCGGGGGACACCCGCCTGCCAAGCCCAATTGAGCGTTCTTGCCAAGACTTTCGTCCCGTGGATCTGCGATGGCAGAAGGAAGTAACATGGGTATCAAGGCAATGGCGGGCAGGCTTGCCCCTTTGGCATTCCCGCATTCGTCGAGCTGCGGCTTCCCCCACTGATAAGTCACAAAGAGACGGCGCCCTCCCGCCAGTCGCGTCAGAAAAACCCTTCTGCCCCCATTTATTGAGCTGTTACAAGTTCATGGAATCACCCGCAACACCACTGCATTGAGCAGGATTTCCAGCCCCAGCAGGATCAGGGCCGGGATGAGAAACCACGGATAAAGCTCTCTGAAATGAAAGTATTCCTTGATCTTGACGTCGGTCTTTTCAGCCCGGTCAATAATATCGTAGATCTCTGAGAGTTCCCGGCTGTCTGCAGCGCGGAAATAGCGGCCTCCCCCGGTCTCAGCCACTTTTTTAAGGGTCTCTTCGTCCAGGTCCACCTTTTGGTACACCACCCGGGTCCCCAGGGGGGTCTCGATGCGAAAGGGGGCCGGCCCCTTACCGCCCACGCCGATGGTATAGATCTTGACGCCCATGGCCCGGACTGCCTCCGCGGCCTGCAAGGGCGAGATCTCCCCTGCATTGTTGCGGCCGTCGGTGAGGACGACCAGGATCCTGGACTTGGCCTTTAAATCCTTGAGCCGCTTTCCGCCGACGGCAATAGCCGCCCCGATGGCCGTCTGGTCCCCGGCCATCCCGATCTTCATCCGCTCCACCAGGCCTAACAACAGGCCCTTGTCTACAGTAAGAGGACACTGGGTAAAGGCCTCTTCGCCAAAGACCACCAGGCCGATGCGGTCGGTTTCCCGCTTTTGGATGAAATCGCTCACCACCTTTTTGACCGCGGTCAGCCGGGTGACGGGTTCGTCTCCCAATCTAAAGTCGAGGGCCGCCATGGAGCCGGATGCATCCAGACAGAGCACGATGTCAACCCCTGAAGACCGGACATCCCGCGACACATTATAGAGCTGAGGCCGGGCCGCTGTCACAATCAGGAAAACCAATACCCATCCTCTCAGGATAATCGGCATGGCCGCCAGGAGTCGCTTTCGGGTCCCGGCCAGGCCGAGCATCCTTGACGTCATAGAATAGGTGACGGCAGACGGCCGACGCCACAAGGCAAAGGCCGTCCATGTACCTGCCACAATAAGGAGAGATAATATGATGGGATAGGCAAACCGGAACATCATGGCGTACGCCCCTGTTGGCTCCCCTGCGGCCCATGTTCCCTTTCAAAGGCCGGTCCGGTCTTCCGTATATATTGAAGGGCCTGTGCCGCCTGATCGTTCTTTTTGGCGGGCGCAGGACACAAATCTGCAAATTTGACCAGGTCCGCCTCCTGAAGCAGGCCCAGAAGTTGGCGATCCTCGGGGGCACGGATGGCCAGGCCGATCTCCTGGGTGGTGTATTCAGCAGCAGGAAATCCCCTCAAGGCCTCCAGATAGCGCCGCAGGATCTCTGAAAGCCGAAAATAGAATTCCTTGACATGGCCCTTTTCAAAGATCCGCTCGGATAAAAGCTCCTGAATCTCCTTTTCCGCAACCACATGCGGCAGAACCCGGGCCTGTGATGCCCCTGGCCTGTGCCGACCTCTTTTCATCCAGAAAAAGAGGCCCAGGCCTGCGGCACACACGGCCAGGCCGCTCAGTATCCACGGTATGGTCTTAAAGAGCCTGGACCTTGTGGGAATGATCGTACAGATCGGCTTCAGTTCGGCCTCCCCGGGGCGTTCTCCCAGGTTCGACAGAACCGCGAGGGAAGCGGGCTCTGCCCGGAGCCATTCGGTCTTGCCCCCGGCCGAGACATAGGCAAGGGAAAGGGGACCGGTCTTGAATTGACCCAAACGGTCCACCAAGATCCGGATCCGGATCTCTCCGCTCCCCTCCCGGATCCCCTCTACTGAAAGATTTTGTATGCCCTGGATACGGGGTTTGGCCGGGAGTTTCGCCCCCCGGGGGAGCCGGTAGCACAAAATCAGCTCCACCATGCCCCCCACCGGGGCCTCCTCAGGCACAAACCGGGCCTCGAGAAGCCCCCCTTCTTGCCTGCCAAAACCGGCTGCCGCCGGCCCCAGGCCCCACAAAAGCAAGCCCATCAGCATAAGGCGCCTGAATCGGCGGCCGGTTGCCCCCCTCATTGCCGGCGCCTCCTCATCTCAAAAAGCCGCGTCAGGGGTTCCACCACCGGTCCATTTGTGGTGAGTTCCACATGATCTACCCCGGCCCGTCTCAACAGTTCCATCAGGTAGGCCCGCTGCTCCGCACGATATGCACGCCACTTTTCCCTGAGGCGTCTGCTCCGGGTGTCTATGACCCCTGTTTCGCCCGTCTCGGGATCCCTGAAGACCGCCAGTCCCACCTCTGGCAGGACCTCTTCGGCAGGGTCTGTGATCTGAATCACCGTGAGATCGTGCTTCCTGGCCGTGAGCCTCAGAGACCTTTCAAAACCCGTATCCATACAGTCGGAGATGACAAATACAATGGAATGGCGTTTGGCCACACGGTTGAGATAGGTCAGGGCCGCATCCATGTCGGTGTTCAAATCCCGGGGTTCGTAGGTAAAAATCTCCTTGATCAGACGCCAAACATGGGAAGGCCCCTTCTTGGGGGGGATGTACTTCTCCACCTTGGAGCTGAAGAGGATGGCCCCCACCTTGTCATTGGTGCGGATGGCCAGGAAGGCGAGCATGCCGGCTGTCTCGGCCAGGAGTTCCCGCTTGAAGCTTCCCCTGGTCCCGAAGCGGTGCGACCCGGATAAATCCAGGACCAGAATGACGGTCAGCTCCCGCTCCTCGTGAAAGACCTTGACAAAGGGCCGGCCGAACCGGGCCGACACATTCCAGTCAATGGTCCGGATGTCATCGCCCATCTGATATTCCCTGACCTCAGCAAACTCCATCCCCCTCCCTTTGTAGGCGCTTTCATACTGACCTGCAAAGAGATCATTGGCTCTTTTCTTGGTAGTAAAGTGAAACCTCTGGATCTTCTTGTAGACTGCCTCCGGCAGCATATCAGGGGACCTCGATCCGTTCGAGCGCCATCTTGATCAGGTCGTCTGTCTGTTTCCCTTCGGCCTCCGCCTCATAGCTTAAGATGATCCTGTGCCGCAGGACATCGGCCGCCATGGACTTGACATCCTGGGGGGTCACATACCCCCGGCCGCTCAGAAAGGCATGGGCCCGGGCCGCCATGCCGAGCCAGATGGAGGCCCTCGGCGAGGCCCCGTAACTGATCATGGGACCGATATCAAGCCCGAAGGCCTCGGGCCGGCGGGTAGCGGCCACCAGCCTCACTATGTAATCCATAATCCGGTCTTCCATATGGATGAGCTTCATGGTCTCACGGGCAGACCGTATCCGCTCCACGTCTGCCGCCCCCGGCATTTCCCTGTCCCCTCCGGCATAGGCCCTGATCATGATCTCCTTTTCTTCCTCAGCCGAGGGATAATCCACCCTGATCTTGAGCATGAACCGGTCGATCTGGGCCTCTGGAAGGGGATAGGTCCCTTCCTGCTCAATGGGGTTTTGGGTAGCCAGAACCAGAAACGGATAGGCCAGGGGGAATGTGGTCTCGCCAATGGTGATCTGCCGTTCCTGCATGGCTTCAAGAAGGGCGCTCTGCACCTTTGCAGGGGCCCGGTTGATCTCATCGGCCAGGATGATGTTGTGAAAGATGGGGCCTTTCCTGATCTCAAAGGTGCAGGTGTCCGGGCGGTAAAACTGGGTCCCCAGGATATCGGCAGGAAGCAGGTCCGGGGTGAACTGGATCCTCTGGAACGTTGTTCGGATGGCCTTGGCCAGAGTCCTTACGGCCGTGGTCTTGGCCAGGCCGGGAAGCCCCTCTATGAGCAGGTGACCGTCGCACAGCAGCCCGATCAGCATCCGCTCGATAAGGCGCCTCTGGCCCACGATGACCTTCTCGATGGCCGCGGCCACCTGCCGGATCACCAGGCTCTCCTTTTCAATCTGTTGCGTAATCTCCTGTAGTTCCATCCGTTAGCTCTCCCTCCTGATCCCGCTATCACCTCAATAATCAGCTCAATAATTAGCGCCTGAACGAAAACTCCTGTTCAGGCAAAATCCGAATATGGAAATCCCAAATACGAAACGTATCACCTCAATAATTAGGGGGATAACTGCGAACCTAATGCCGGGGCAGAAGAATTTTTCTTCCGCTCCGGGCCGGTCTCCCCCTAGGAACCAAAGGTGACCCGTCACGGCTGCAATCCCGGTTACTTCTTGTGCAGCAGAGAAAGGGCCGTTTCAACCACATGCCTCGGGGCAAAACCGAACTTTTCATACAAGACCCCGGCCGGGGCCGATGCCCCGAACCGGTCCATCCCTATCACCCTGCCTGAATCACCCACATAGCGGCTCCATCCCTGAGTCACTCCTGCTTCAATGGCAATCCGCACCTTGATCTCAGGTGGAAGGACCTGGTTCCGGTATGCCTCATCCTGGGCCTCGAACAGGTCCCAGGAGGGCATGCTCACCACCCGGGCCATTATTCCCTTTTCCTTGAGTTGATCGGCCGCCTCAAGGGCTATGTGGACCTCCGAGCCCGTGCCGATTAGGATAAGGTCAGGACGGGCCCTTGCCGCCTCTTTCAGGACATAGGCCCCACGGTTCAGGTTGCGGGCCCCCGCCATTTGCAAGCGATCCAGCACCGGCACGGCCTGGCGGGTCAGGGCCAGGGCGACCGGGCGGGGCAACTGCAAGGCCGCCTTCCATGCCTCGGCCGTCTCATTCGCATCACACGGACGAATCAGCGTCATATTAGGAACAGCCCTGAGGCAGGCGAGCTGTTCCACAGGCTGGTGGGTGGGCCCATCTTCCCCCACCCCGATGCTGTCGTGGGTGAAGACATAAACAACCTTGAGGCCCATGAGGGCCGCCAGGCGAATGGCAGGTCGCATGTAATCGGAAAAAATGAGAAATGTCCCGCCATAGGGGATAATCCCCCCATGAAGGGCCATACCGTTCAAGACGGACCCCATCCCGTGCTCCCTCACGCCAAACCGCAGGTTGCGGCCCGAGTAGTCGCCTGCCTGGAAATCGGGCTGAGCCTGGATCTCCGTCTTGTTGGAGGGAGCCAGATCCGCGGAGCCGCCCATCAGGTTTTCCACATGAGGCGCGATGGCATTTAATACCTTGCCCGATGCGGCCCGGGTGGCCATCCCCTTGGCATCCGGCTCGAAGACCGGGATATCCCTGTCCCATCCCTCCGGAAGGATGCCGTTCATCCAGTCATCCCATGCCCTTGCCAGGGCGGGGTTTGCCTCGGCATAGCCCCTAAATCTTTTTGCCCACGCCTCTTCCCTCCGAGCGCCCTCCTCAATCGCCGATCGAAATCGTTCGCTGACCTCCCGGGGCACCAGGAAGGAGGGCGTGAGGGGCCATCCCAGGTTTTCCTTGGTACGGCGCAGCTCTTCTTCGCCCAAAGGTTCCCCATGGGCCGACGGATTATCCACCTTGCCGGGACTGCCGAAGCCGATATGGGTCCTGACAGCAATAAGCGAGGGGCGGGCAACCTCCTCCCTGGCGGCCGCAATGGCCGCCTCGATGGCAGCCAGGTCATTTCCGTCCTCCACGCACTGTACGTGCCACCCGTAGGCCTCGAACCGCAGGGCACTGGCCTCGGTAAAGGTGATATCTGTGGACCCCTCGATCGAGATGTGGTTGTCGTCGTAGAGATAGACCAGTTTTCCGAGCCTCAGGTGACCGGCCAGGGAGGCCGCCTCATGGCAAACCCCCTCCATCAGGTCCCCGTCGCTGACGATCCCGTAGGTAAAATGGTCCACAATGGTGTGTCCCGGACGGTTAAAGCGGCTGGCTAAAAACCGCTCGGCAATGGCCATGCCCACACCGCTGCTAAACCCCTGCCCCAGAGGCCCGGTCGTTATCTCCACCCCCGGGGTGAGGTGATATTCGGGGTGGCCCGGGGTTCGGCTGTTCCACTGACGAAACGCCTTGAGATCGTCGAGGGAGAGGTCGTACCCTGTCAAATAAAGGAGACTGTAAAGGAGCATGGACCCGTGACCCGCAGAAAGGACAAACCGGTCCCTGTCCGGCCAGTGGGGATTGCGGGGGTTGTGCCGCAGAAAACGGGTCCACAGGACATAGGCCATGGAGGCGGCTCCCATGGGCATGCCGGGATGGCCTGAACAGGCCTTTTGCACCCCGTCTGCTGACAGCATTCGAATGGTATTCACACATAAGGCATCCAGTGCTGAACTCATTTTCTTCTGTTTTAACTCCTTTCGGTTTAATTGGGGCCTTGGCCCGCCCCGCGCAGCCGCTTGACAATCAGGGGAATAAAAAACGAAAATACAAAAACCCCCATGGCCAGACCGACCTTAAGGGAAAGCAGCCCGGCCCATGTCCCGGAAATCCAGGCATTCTTCAGGGTCCCGGCCAAAAAGGTGAGCACGAAGATGGAAACAGCGACCCCCACGCCGGTCCCCAAGAAAAAATCCCTGAAACGGACCTTTGTTACGCTGAGGGCGTAATTGAGAGGGGTAAAGGGGGAATTGAGGAGGCGCAGATAAAGTACTGTGGTAAATCCGTTTCTCTCAATGGCATCGTCGTACCGTTTGAGTCGGTTTCCTGTGAGGGAAGCCACAAAATCCCGTCCCAGTGTCCTTCCCACACAAAACGCCATGGTGGCCCCCAGCACGGCCC
>JAGHEC010000351.1 GCA_021159525.1 Deltaproteobacteria bacterium
GGGTGTCCCCCGCAGATAAGTCACTCAAGAGACCAGCCCGGAGGCCCGGAGCGGAAGAAAAATTCTTCTGCCCCGGCACTAGGTTCGCAGTTATCCCCCTAATTATTGAGATGATACACTCATACTGAATATCTTTAGCGGAAAATGCATGCAGGGTCAAGTAATCGCAACAGGTCTCCTCTAATTAAAGGGAAATCGGAGCTGATTTGTCCTCTTCTCCTGATAGGGTTCACTATCTTCCTGTTCAGAGATGCCCTGTTTGGAGGAGAGCTCCTGTTCGGGTCCGATTTTGTGGGTTGTTATCAAGGGTTGAAGCAATTCCTCCATGATGAGGTAAGCCGCAACCACTCCATTCCCTACTGGAATCCATACCTGTTCGGGGGCATGCCCTTCTGGGCGCACTTTGAGTCCACCATCTTTTATCCTCTTGATATCCTCTTCTGGTTCATGAGCCCTGAAAAGGCCTTTGGATACACCATGTTCATTCATCTAACCCTGGCGGGACTCTTTATGTACCTGTTTGCCCGATCCCTCCGCCTCGGCCAGGCTGCCGCTTTTGTGTCGGGCATCGTCTTTTCCTGCAATGGCTTCGTCATGGCCACACTCTGGGATGGGCAGATGTTCCGCGTTCAGGCCTACATCTGGCTGCCGCTCATCCTGTTTTTCCTGAATCGGGCATTAATTCTGGAAAGACCCATCCGGCATTCGTCATTAGCCGGCCTGTTCTGGGGCATCCAAATCCTGTCCGGGTCGCCTCAAGACGCGCTTTACACGCTGATGGCATCTTTTTTGTTCCTGGTTTGCAATTTTCAGCCTCAACAAGCCAGACAATTTATCTCCTGGAGGGCTCCCGCCGTGTTTCTTTGCCTCTTTGTATTTGGCGTCAGCGTGGCCGCCATCCAACTCGTGCCCGCGTTCGAGTTTATCCGCCTTTCTGTTCGTGCGGTCTTTGACAGTTACGATCTGGTCACATTGGGCTCTTATCCGCCGCAAGGGATCATCACCGCCATCCTTCCCCACTTCTTTGGAAACTATGCGAAAGGAAATTACTGGGTCTCCGGGGTCCCCTGGACCGTTCCTCTTTACAACCTTTATGTCGGCATTCTTCCGTTGATTCTGCTGAGCTTTATGCATTTCCGAAAAGCCATGGATAAGCGAATCGTTGTCTTCGGAGGAATCCTTGCCACACTATCTTTTTTTCTTGCGCTTGGATATCATACCCCACTTTACAGGCTTCTCTACCACCTGCCGGGCGTGGACCGGATACGCGCTCCTGCCAAGATCATATATCTCTGGGTTTTCGGGATGAGCCTCCTTGCCGGAAAAGGAATGAATGACCTCCTGAAACGGGACCGGCGCTCCCTGTTCTGGCCGGTCATGAGCGTTTCCTTCGTGGGCATCGGACTTGCCGCTCTGATGGCAATGTTTCGCCTTGAAAATCGAAGCATCCTCACGGTCTTCTCCCCATTCATACTGGAAACAGCTATCCCTGCTAAAATGCCTGATGCCCTTTTATTGATAACCTCGCAGTTCCACCACCTGTGCCTGATGGTTTTCCTGGCGCTTCTGATAATGCTGTTGTGGATGAGAGGCATGATCAGGTCCGTGCTCCTGTTCACCGTCTTGTTATCCCTGTTACTGATGATTGATCTGTTCTCTGCAAACCGAGATTCGCCGCGATATGACACGGAAGGGTATCAATGGGCTCGAATCGCCAAGGAAAATCTAGACCGAAATCTCAGCGAGGACACAAGCGTCTTCCGTGTGGGCAGCCTGCCGAACAGCATGGGGCCTAATTTCGAGATGCTCTTGGGATATCAGACCGTTGCCGGATATAATCCCCTTTACCTGTACCGCTATTATGAATACATCCGCGCATTTTCAAAAGATCTTTTGGAACCTGGAGATGTCTATTTCTTTTACACTCCCGCGGGCCGCCGGGTCTTCATGGACCTCTTGAATGTCAAGTATGAGATCTCACATAATGAAAGGATAATCCGCAAGAGGAGCACTCCTCTGCCAAGAGCATTCCTGGTTCCGGATTGTAGGACCTTGAAGGAACAAGAGGTTCTTCCTGCAATGGCTTCGTCCGGGTACAACCCGAGAACAGAAGTATTTTTCGCGGAAGGAGAATACCGCGGCCAGTGCCCGTCCGAGAAACCCGGACCGCGTTCTTCTCCGGCCTCCGCAGATGATGTCAGGATCACATTCTATGGACCTGATGAAATGCTCCTTGAAATTCATTCCCCATGGGACGGTTTTCTTTTTCTGAGCGAGGTTTACTATCCAGGCTGGAAGGCAGTTGTGGACGGCCTAAAAGTACCCGTTATGCGAGGGAATTATCTCTTCCGGGTAATACAGATCAGGAAAGGCAGGCATATTGTCAAGCTGGTGTTTGACCCGGATTCCATTAAGGTCGGGATATGGATCACCATCGCATCCTTGTTAGGATGCTTTTTCACCGCGGCAATTCATTTCTTCAGAAGATCCGGTTCCCGCCTCAAGTAATCGTCGGGGATCACCTTGATCAGGCATGCCATACCTATCCAAAGGCGCCTATCAGCCCTTTCACGACCGATCCCATCAATCGTTTCCCTTTCCCTGCCCGCAGCGGCGCCGGTTGCAGAGCATTGTTGATAAAACCACCACCATACAGGCCAATGAAATAATGGCCCCCAATAGAAAGCTCTGCGGACTGAAGCAGAGCCGTATCAGGTGAGTTCCAGGATCCAGGTACAGTGCACGAAACAGGTAATCGGCTCGTAAGAGGGGCTTCTCATTCCCATCCACAAAGGCCTTCCATCCCGGATAATAAATCTCGCCCAAAACAAGATATGCCGGAGCGTTTGTCTGAGCTCTAATTTTCATGTCGTCCGAACCCTTCCGTGAGAGCTGAACTTGGTCACGAATCTCTGCGCCCGTTCTCCGTAACGCCTCTCTCATATTTCCCCTTTTCTCTTCAAACACAACCTGTTCCAAAGGAGAAAAATCCGAACTCATCATAAATCCAAGAACCTCGTCATGCGCCTTGATAACAGACCTGTGGACCAGATAGGCGCTCGGAACGACCTCTTGCATTTTTAAGATCCGTTGTCTCCCGCAGTCCACAACATATTCCAGATTCAGCATCCGGATGAGATTGTTCCGGACGTCCCGGACATAATGCAGATTAACCACCTTCGGATCGGGCCGCAGCCCCTGGCTGCAATTGATATATTCCATATACCGTTTCAAAATCAGGGGATCGTATCCCTGGATGTCGCGGAATCCGTACCATAGGCCGGCGTTTCCAATAAAACAAGGCCCCATGATCATCGCGCGGTTAAGGTTGTTGGACTCGGCAATTGGCGTCAACGTCTTACCCCTTTCCTCGATCATCTGGATATCAATCGGTTGAAGCATTGGAAAGCAGAAGGAGATCAGATCGATAACGCATAGACCGATTAAACCGCAGGCAATCCGGCTTCCGCCAAAGCTCTTTTTGCTGCCCAGGTAGACGGCCGCCAAAAAGGCGAGTGCAAAAGCGCAAAATTTCAAGGTCGCTCCGTCAACTATTTGGCACATGCGGGCAAGGAGATTCGGATCGGTGATCGGGGGTTCTGTCAGCCTCAGGAGAAGCCCTGCCAGATCTAGCGGCGCCAGGCGAACCCATGCAAGGATGGCCAAGGCAATAAACAATACACAGGCCGCGAACAGGTGGGATCTCCTTTTTTCAAACTGTGCGCCATCCCTCACAGAATCGAGAGCCTTGCCGGCAAGCACGGATATGGAAAATATATACAGAAATAGGATCTGGGCGGGAACACGAAAACTATGGAAGCCTGGCAGACGGTAGATGAGGGGATAAATGGGGTTGTACTTTCCAAAAGCGAGGAAAACTGAGACCAATGCCAAGAAGAGAAAAAAGAGTCCCATCCGGTCTGACATGAGCTGTCGGATGGACATGAAAACGAGAAGCAGGGGAATCAGGCCGACATACGCGCAGAACTCCCAGAACTGCCAGGTTGTCTCGCCTGCCCAGAAGGTCCCTTGTGCAGGGTTTCCAAAGAAATCCGGGATGAAGAGAGTAATGAGGTTAATGGGCGGCAGGGAATCCATTACAGCGAATTCATAAGGGATGCCGCCAGCCCTTGTCGAGAGCTGCAGGAATTCATAGGTGGGCAGCACCTGGATCGCTGAAAAAGAGAATCCGATGATGATGATCAGGACAGCCCCCGACCCTGTAAACAAGAGATGTCTAACTTGCCCTGGCGAATCAGCATTTCCGGCGCATTCCGCCCCTGGCGTGTATTCGGCATTCCGCCTATGAGAGGGAATTCCTTGTATTGCTCCTGCCCTGATCGGGTGTCCTTTGACATGACGGCGTGAAAACAAATGAGGGTGTGTGAATAACCCGGCCTCGTAACAGAAAAAAAGGAGCATTGCGAGGATTGTGTAGAAGGCAATTTGGGGGAACCCTCCCAATATCTGAACCCCGAGGATCAACCCGCCTGCCAGGGCGTAGTTCCATTGTCTGAGAAGAAAGAACCTGTGCACAAGGAAGAAGACAAGCGGAATCCATATATAATTCTGCACAAACGAAAGATGCCCCGCATAAATGTGTGCAACCAGATATCCATTAAAACCAAATAGTAAACCGGAAAGAAATGCGCCTGTTTTGCTTGTACCCAGGGAACGCACGAACAGATACATGAAGACAGCCGCCAGAATGGAGTGAAGCACGGTGGAATAAAGGTAAGCCGCATCCGTTGGCATCAGGTAATACAGGAATCCAAGCGGATAGAACATGGATGCCTGGATATTGGCAATAACAGGCGTCCCGGAAAACTGAAAAGGATTCCAGAGGGGGACGAAGCCATTTATCGAAAAGTGATCAAATATGAAGGCCTTTAATGGATAGAAATAGGCTAAAAAATCGCTTCCATAAAGCGTCTTTCCGGAATAAATAACTTTGCTGAAAAATGTGGTGACAGTAAAAGCAAGAATAAATACCGGAGCGATTTTCCGAGCGTTAACCTTGAGCTGAATCACGGCGTCCATCATTGATGCTTAAACCGATCCTTCTTTCTGAAGGATTGCCAAAAGTGATACGCCGAAAGGAAAAGTTAATGATTTTAATAAAGTCAACTCCTTAGAATAGAAAAAATACAGACAGGCGTTGACCCAACCCGGAAGTGGAATGAAAAAATCCGATTGCGCAACGCTTTTCTGCTTAAAGATGGCCTTGATTTTTCTTATGGCGAAAATTGGCATGAAGAGCGATGTGTTGAAGTAACTTGCCTTTTTTACATGGCAATTCACTGCGACAACTCGGTTGAGCAGTTCTTTCTTGGTGTACCGGCGCTTATGATGCAATGCCTCGTCGTGCTCGCTCCATAAACAGTTCATTGCCGGCGCTGTAATAATGATAAACCCTCCCGGCTTGCATATTCTGAACATCTCTTCTACCAAAAAGATATCGTTTCTAAGGTGTTCCAACACGTCAAGGCATGTTATGATTGAAAATACATCGTTTTTGAATGGAAGCGCCTGACTTGCATCCGATTGGACCACCAGGTTAAGGTTCCTCCTTCTCAAAAATGAGATAGCATCCCCGGAAAGCTCAATTCCGAAGGCTGGGCCATGGCTTTTCATGAGTTCGAGAACGAGCCCTGTGCCGCATCCAACATCCAGCAAACGATTCCGGCCATCATGGCTCAGATATGTTTTTAACAAAAAATCGATCAAGTAACGTTTACCCAGGAACCACCAATAGCTGGTCTCAATCTCGTACATCTTTCTGTATTCATTTTTTTCCATGAATTTGCTCGATTATGTTCATAAGAGACATCGGTCCAGCCTCAGCATGCCATGAAGACTTCTTAAAAATAAACCCCCCGGCCGATTCCCCTCAAACCTTACATACCGTGCTTTCTCAGTAACAGCTCAATAAATGGGGGCAGAAGGGTTTTTCTGACGCGACTGCCGGGAGGGCGCCGTCTCTTTGTGACTTATCAGTGGGGGAAGCCGCAGCTCGA
>JAGHEC010000163.1 GCA_021159525.1 Deltaproteobacteria bacterium
CCAGCCGGCCAAACAGTTGTTCCATGAAGCCCCTGTCCTTGAACTGGGCCCTTTCGGTAATCCCTTCCAAGACAAGAAACTGGATGAATCTGGGACTCACACCCCTCCGCGACAACCTCTCTAT
Organism: Deltaproteobacteria bacterium; assembly: GCA_021159525.1. Classification (GTDB taxonomy): domain Bacteria; phylum Desulfobacterota; class DSM-4660; order Desulfatiglandales; family Desulfatiglandaceae; genus AUK324. The sequence goes on from JAGHEC010000163.1 coordinate 125, forward strand.
CTCTTCAAAAAATCGAACCAGCCGATCAAGCATCCTCATCAACCGGGCCCCTGACAAGTGCCTTCCGTCTTCAAAAGTGATCGCCTCTGTCTCCGAGATCCGCTTCAAGAGAAAATGATTAAACTCGGTCTCGTCTTTTAGAAACACTTCTTCTTTCTTATCCAGGACCCGGTAAAGCGGGGGCTGGGCTACGTAGAGATACCCCCGCTCTATAAGGTCGGGCATCTGACGGAAAAAAAAGGTCAAGAGCAGGGTCCGAATATGGGCCCCGTCCACATCCGCATCGGTCATGATAATGATCCTATGGTACCGAATAGCATCCAGATTGTAATCTTTCTCACCGATCCCCGTACCCAAGGCCGTAATCAAGATCCGGATCTCCTCGCTCGAGATCATCTTGTCGAACCGGGCCTTCTCTACATTTAGAATCTTGCCCCTCAGGGGCAGAATCGCCTGGTTTCGCCGGTCTCTTCCCTGCTTGGCAGAACCTCCTGCAGAATCCCCTTCCACGATGAAGATCTCGCTCAGGGCCGGATCCCTTTCCTGGCAGTCGGCCAGTTTTCCCGGAAGCGAATGATCGGACAATACCCCCTTTCTCCTGGCCAGTTCACGCGCCCTGCGTGCAGCCTCCCTGGCCCTGGCCGCATCAATCACCTTTGCCAGGATGGACTTTATCACATTCGGGTTTTCTTCAAAAAACGTACTTAACCCCTCATGTACCAGATTCTCGACCAGACCTTTCACCTCGCTGTTTCCCAGCTTGGTCTTGGTCTGCCCCTCGAACTGGGGCTCGGGCAGTTTGACGCTGAGCACCCCTGTTAGCCCCTCCCTCACATCATCTCCTGTCAGTTTTTCTTTGAAATTCTTGGAAAGCGGCGAATTCTGCAGGTACTGATTGATGCTGCGCGTCAAGGCCGACTTAAACCCGATCAAATGGGTCCCCCCCTCGCGGGTATTGATGTTGTTCGCAAAGGTTAGCAGGTTCTCCTTGTAGGATGTGTTGTACTGAAAGGCCGCCTCTGTCACGACCCCGTTTTTTTCTCCGGCAATAAAAATCGCCTTGGGATGCAGAACCTCCTTATTGGCGTTCAGATATTCCACAAAAGACAGGATTCCTCCTTCATAGAAAAAATCCCGCTTCTTTCCGCTGCGCTCATCCACAATCTTGATTCGGAGACCCTTGCTCAAAAAGGCAAGCTCCCGCATGCGGCGTGCAATGGTCTCAAAATCAAAATCCACAGACTCAAAAATACTCCGGTCCGGCATAAACCGGATGCTGGTCCCTGTTCCCTGGGTCTCCCCTATAATCCTCAGTTCGTTCTTGACGTGTCCCTGCTCGTAGCGTTGAAAATAGATCTTGTGGTTGCGGTATACCTCCACCTCCAGATACTCGGACAGGGCATTCACCACCGATACGCCCACACCATGGAGGCCTCCCGAGACCTTATACGATTTTCTGTCAAACTTGCCGCCTGCATGGAGCTTGGTCATAACCACTTCCAGTGCAGGCATATTGGCCCCCCTGTGCATGTCGATCGGAATACCCCGACCATTGTCCCGGATCATCACGCTGCCGTCATTAAGGATTTTGATCTTAATCTCGTCGCAATACCCGGCCATGGCCTCATCAATGCTGTTGTCCACCACCTCATAGACCAAATGATGAAGGCCCTCAAAACCGGTATTTCCAATATACATGGCCGGCCGCTTCCTGACAGCCGACAGCCCTTCCAGGACCTTAATGTCTTCCGCCTGATAAGTGGAATTTCGCTCTGTCATTCTGTCTATACCCTCATTGGCATGATTAAGCCTATAAAGCCCTCATCTTCATCACCCTTGATGACGCAGGGCCTTGAATTATCCAAAAACTCCATCTGGATTTCATCACTCTGCATGGATTGAAGCACATCAATAAAATATCTCGGATTAAAACCGGCTTCAATCCTTTTTCCAGAATAGTCAATGTCCATTTTTTCCTGGGCCTCTCCCAGGTCAGGATTCGCCGATACCAGATCCATTACATTGTTTTCCAGGGTTATTTTTACTGCCCGATACCGCTCGTTGCTCAGGATCATCATCTTGCGCATGGCGTCCAGAAGTGAAAAGCGTTTCAGTCTTACGGAAATCGCGGCGTCCTCGGGAATAACCGCCTGATAATCGGGGAACTTGGCCTCAAGGAGCCGCATGACGAGCAAAGCATTTTCCTTTCTCGCAACGCAATCCTTCTCCTTGAATCCTATTTCGACCGGGCCCCCCTCAGACGCAAATCGGTTAAGTTCGGACATTCCTTTCTTGGGGATCATGGCGCCGCGCTCCAGGTCGAGACGTTCAATCCGGGGCACAGGCTTGTCGACCATAGAGAGCCTGTGTCCGTCGGTGGCTACCATTCGCAGGAAATGCCGTCCATCCACAGAAATCTTTTCCGTAAATACCCCTGAGAGCTTATACCCGGCTTCCTCGATGGTGATGGCGTAGATGGTCTTATTGATCATATCGGCGAGGATATCTCCCTCTATCTGAACCATGGGAACATTCTCAGGCTCAATGAAAAGGGGAAACTCATCGGCTGGAATGCAGGCCAGATCAAAACGGGCAATGCCGTCAGACAGGCGAATCCAGTTATTTTCCCTCTCCCTGATGATAAACGTGTCCGCGTTACTTTCTTTCAGAATTTCAAAGAGCTTTCTTCCGGAAACGGTAATGCTTCCTTCCTTGACCACAGTTGCCGAAAGGGTTTCCTGAAATCCCAGTTCAAGATCCGTAGCCGAAAGACGAACTGATGAACCTGATGCATCAAAGAGGATGGTGGATAACACAGGCATGCTGCTCCTTCTTTCTATGATACTCTGGGCCCGTGAAACCGATTTGAGAAGTTCATTTCTGGCGATTTTGATTTCCATTTTTCCCTCCAGGAGATTAGCGTACCAGTTCAATAAGTAGGGCAATAAAAATAACAGCGAACGTACCACCGGGGCAGGAGGATTTTTCTTGTGCTCCGGGCCTCCGGGCTGGTCTCTTCAGTGACTTATCTGCGGGGGACACCCGCCTGCCAACGCCAATTGAGCGTTCTTGCCAAGACTTTCGTCCCGTGGATCTGCGATGGCAGA
>JAGHEC010000199.1 GCA_021159525.1 Deltaproteobacteria bacterium
CATTCTCGGAGTACCGGATCTTGAGGTGGATGTTCTTGAGGGCGTATCCTTCCTGCCCGGGATAGGCATAGCTGAGCCCCCGTATCTCGATGGCCCAGGCCCCATTTGGCGTTTCTGCCGGTGCAGCACCATCCGGGGCCTTCGGCACGGGCCGTGGATCCTGAATCTCCGGGACCTCGTTTAGGATCCGGTTGATGCGGCGCATGGAGGCCGATGCCCGCTGCAGGAGGTTAGTGACCCATCCCATAGCCATCATGGGCCAGGTTAACAGATTGAGGTAACTGATAAAGGCGACAAAATCGCCCGGCGTGATCTCCCCCAGGATGGCATATCGGCCCCCTACCAGGATCACCACGACCAGCCCTGCATTGGTGAAGATGGTCATGGCAGGGAAAAAAAGGGCCAGGGTTCGGGCAAGGCTCATATTTTCGGCCACATAGCGTTCTCCCTGCTCCTTGACCCGGCCGTATTCCCACGATTCGCGGTTGTGGGCCTTGATTACGCGGATCCCGGCAAAGGCCTCCCGCACGCGCTCGGTCAGGTCGGAAAAGGTCTTCTGGACTGTCTCAAATCCCCTTGACATGCGGCGTGTGAGGATCCGGGTCAGGATCACCACCAGGGGGGCCGGGATCAGGGAGATGAGGGTGAGGCGCAAATCAATGGATATCATGAATCCAATGGCGGCCATGCCCAGCACCGATCCATCGATCAGGGCCACCAGCCCCATACCGGCGGCCATGCGGACCGCATTGATATCGTTGATGGCCCGGGCCATGATATCGCCGGTAGGGGTCCGCTGGAAAAAGGAGGGCGAAAGGGTCTGTATCTGGGCGACCAACCGGTTCCTGAGCTCCATCTCCACCACCCTGGAATGGCCGAATATAAGGCGCCTCCATACATACCGGAACACGGCGATGGCGAGGGCCATGGCCAGGATGAGGCCAGCCTGTTTCATCAGGAGGCCCCGGGTGGGGCCTGTCTGCATCACCAAGAGGTCGATGGCCTCTTTGATGATTAGGGGGATAACGAGCTGGAGGAAATCCACCAGCAGGAGGCTCAACAGTCCTGCGGCAAGGACCCACCGGTTCTGAACAAAGCAGACCCACAGGGGCCTGAAATTGATCAGCATGGAAGAAAGGGGAAACGAACCCGTTTCTGTGTCAGTCCTTGGGTTCATGCAGCATCCGTAAGACCGTCGGGGATCAGACCTTCAAACCGGCCTCAAAGCCCTCCCTGATGGCATGAAGGGCGTTTCTGGGCCCCCGGGCGTCTCCGACCACATACACCTCGGAGACAATGGCCTTGATTGGTTCCACCAGGCCGGATTGAGATCTGGATCCCGCTGCAATCACGATGGAATCCGCCGGGAGAAATCCCGGACCTTCGCCCTGCTCGATTTGAAGTCCTTCAGACGCAACCCCAACCGCCTTTGTGCCGGTCATCACCTTTACCCCGAGGCGCTTGAGTTCTCCTAAAATGGTCCACCGGGTGGTCAACCCGATGTCAGCCCCGGCCTTCCGGGCCATCTCCACCACTGTCACATCCTTTATGCCTTTGTTCAGAAGTCCGCTCAGGGTCTCCACCGATTCGGCGCGGTTGACCATGAGAAAATGCAGGACCTCGGGCGACAGTGTCCCTATGTGGGCCAGATAAAGGGCTGTTTCCAGGCCCAAGGCATTGCCCCCTAAAACCGCCACCCGTTTACCCACGCCCACACGGCCGGCCAAAAGGTCCCATGCCTGCACCACATGAGGGCTGTCGATTCCCGGGATGTCCGGCAGCAATGGTCCGGCCCCCGTCGCCACGATGACCGCATCCGGCTGCATGCGGAGTATAGAATCCGGATCTGCTGTTTTGCCTGTAATAACCTCAATGTTCAGGGCCTTCAGGTTCTGGATCAGGTCCTGTGCCACGGTCACCAGCTCGGATCTCCCGGGGATCCTCTGATTCAGGAGAAGCTGACCTCCCAGACGATCCGTTTTTTCCATAAGCGTCACCCGGTGACCCCTTTGGCCGGCCGTGCAGGCCGCCTTCATCCCGGCAGGGCCCCCGCCGATGACCAGGACTGTTTTGGCTTGGGGGGCAGGCATGAGCCGGACCTCTTGCTCTCTGCCGGCCGCGGGGTTGACCAGGCAGGCCACGGGCTGGCCTAAAAAAACATTGTCAAAGCACCCCTGATTGCAGGCCACGCAGTGATAGATGAGATGAGAGGTCCCTTCCCGGGCCTTGTTGGGGAAATCCGGGTCCGCTATCAGCCCTCTGGCCACGGTCACCAGGTCTGCGGAGCCATTGCACAGGATCTCTTCGGCCGTGGCAGGGTCATTGATCCGGTTGCTGGCCAAAACCGGCACAGAAACTGCGGATTTAATCCCCTGGGCCAGATAGACATAGGCCTGGCGGGGGACCGACATGGTCAACTGGGGAATGCGGGTCTCATGCCACCCGCCTGTGATATCGAAGAGATCCACCCCGGCCTTTTCGGCCTCTGCGGCAAAGATGGCGGCCTCTCGGTTGGTGTTGCCCCCTTCCATGAAATCACTGCCTGAAAGGCGGATGCCAACCGGATAATCTTTGACCACGGCATTGCGCACGCTTTGAATGACTTCAATGCCAAAGCGCATGCGGTTTTCCAAAGGGCCGCCGTATTGATC
>JAGHEC010000430.1 GCA_021159525.1 Deltaproteobacteria bacterium
CCCCCGCAGATAAGTCACTGAAGAGAGCAGCCCGGAGGCCCGGAGCACAAGAAAAATCTTCCTGCCCCGGTGGTACGGTCGCTGTTATCCCTCCAATTATTGAGCTGATGCGATTTTCTCATATCAGTGTATCAGGGAGATCTCAAGAGCCCGTGAACGGTTAGGCCAAACTATTGCAAACTGCCTCAGGGTAAAAGGCCGGGACTTGAGTGCCGGCGGGCCTCCAGGGCCTTCAGCTCCAGGAGAACCTGATTCAAGGCCTGGGGATTTCCCCTGGCGGCCTCGATCGCGTTCATGAGCCTGCTCTGTCGGGCCTTGATCTCGATTTCCTGAACCGCCTGAGGGACCTCTTGCTCCGAATAGATGGATTGGGCCATAAGGGCCTCCCTGAAGCGGATGCGAAGTTCGTCGCTCTCCAGGCGTTCTTCCAGCCGCTCAGGGGAAAGCCCGCCCTCCCGATCATATATCTCGAAAATCTTCTTGACGATCTTGCATGTAGCCGAATCTGTTAACAGGCTCATGCAGTCTGCATCCCGAAGGTCGGATACAGCCCCGGGATGATGGACCAGGAGGTTGAGCACCTGCACATCTCCAATGTGTGCCTGTCGCACGGATCGGGCCGCATCCTCTGCAAACGCCCTGTTGAGGTCCTGTTGAGAAGATCTCTGGCCTGCCTTTTGGAGTTCGGAAAGGACAAGCTTTTCCTTGATCCCGATTCTCTCGGCGAGACGTGCTGCGTAGAGAGAGCGCTGGACCCGGTTGCGGACCTGGGAGAGGACCGGCAGGATCTCCTTGAGCGCTTCAACCTTTGCCTCAATGCCGAGGGGTGCCTGCTTGACTTTCTGATCCAGGAAGAACTGGAAGATAGGGACCGCCGTGTCGAGCATAGATAAAAATCCGTTGAGGCCCTTTTCTCTGACAAACGTATCGGGATCGTGCCCACGGGGCAGGACTGCCGCCTTGGCAGGGAGACCTTCGTTCAAAAAGAGGGGCAGGCTTCTCAAGGCGGCCGATGTGCCCGCCTCATCCGAATCAAAGACCACAACCGCCTCTTTGGCATATCCCTTGATCTTGCGAATGTGGTGCGGGGTCAGGGCTGTGCCCAGGGTGGCCACGACCTCATTGAGCCCGTATTGACGAAGGGACAAAAGATCCATATACCCCTCTACAATCACGGCTGTTCCCTTTTCCCGGATCGCCTGGTAAGAAGCGTGAAGACCGTAGGGAAACTCCCCCTTGTGGAACACCGGGGTCTCCGGCGTATTGAGATACTTGGGCAGTGCGTCGTTTAGGACCCTCCCGCCAAAGCCGATCACCTGACCCCGCAGATTGAAAATAGGGAACATGAGCCTGCCCCTGAAACGGTCGTAGTGGCCTTCTCCCTTTTTGGGGATGATCAAGCCGGCCTGGACGGCCGCGCTCATGTCAAATCCCCGGGCTTTCAGCCGGCGTGTGAGCCTTTCCCAAGATTCGGGGGCGTAACCCAGACGGAATTCCGAGATAATCTCATTAGAGAGCCCCCGCTTTTCCAGATACTTCACCACCGGATCGCAGGCGCTGGCCTGATGCAATGCCTCCTCAAAACAGCGCGCTGCCTCGTCATTTATCTTCAGCAGCCCGTCACGAATCCGGATCTGCTGTTGCTCTTGAATGGATGAATATTTATCCTGGATCGGTATATTATACCTCTCGGCCAGGTCTCTGACGGCCTCCGGAAAGCTTGTTCCGTGATATGCCATCCAGAATGCAAAAATATCTCCTCCTTTTTTGCACCCGAAACAGTGGAATATCTGCCTGTCCGGACTCACCGTGAATGATGGGGATTTTTCAGCATGAAAGGGACAGAGGCCCATGTAATTCTTTCCGGCCTTCTTAAGCTGGACATATTCCCCGATGACCTGCACGATATCCGCAGTCCGTTTTATCTCTTCTTTGACAGATTGCATCGATCCCTGTGTTTTCTCAGTCCGCCATGGTATGCACCCGACAGCCCCCTTAAAAGACGCAGCTTTAAGCAAGCTCCACAACGGTGGCGGCGTCTCCCCCGGCCCTGGGTTCGGCGCTGGCAACTCCTTTGACAAAGGGCATGGCCCTGAGATGATCCCGAATGGCCCCCCGCAGCCGTCCTGTGCCATGTCCATGGATAATGGTTACACTCATCCTGCCTTCAAGCAATGCGCGATCCACGGCCCTGTCGACCAGGGGAATGGCCTCGTCCACATGATATCCGATCACGTTTAATCGCCCCGGCCGAGCCCCCTCTCGACCGGATTTCCACAGGGTTGCCCGGGCCAGTTCCGCATTTACAGGGCGCGGGGGAGGTGTTTTGGTGTGGACCGGCTGAAGGTCCCTGACATCGGTAGATATTTTCATATTTCCCATAAGCACGGAAGCGCGGCCGCCCGCCATATCTACGGATTGGATCACTCCGTGTTGTTTCAACCGGGCGTGGAACACCCTCTGTCCCTCTTTCAATGGTCCCGGTTCACCGGAGCGCGGCATGGTCTTTGCCGGTTCAAAATGGGCTGACAGGGCGTCTGTCACGGCCCTGAACCGCCTGGACGCCTCGGCCCGGGCAGACCTCTCGGGGCTTTTGAGGAGATTGATGGTCTCTTTCAGCTCTTCTCTGGCCGAAATAATGACTTGTTCTGCCTTTTGCCGATAGGCCTCTGTAAGTGCCTGCTTTTCCTCATCCAGCCGGGCCAGGTGCGTGCGGGTCTCCCGGGCCGCGGCAAGATGCCGCTCTTTGGCCTCCTCTGCCTCCTTTTTAACTGTCGCCACCTCTGCCGTAAGGCGGTGCATCTTTTCGATTATATGGTTCAGTTCCACATCGCCTTGGTCGAGATAGGCCCGGGCCTTTTCCAAAACAGTGGTCGGCATTCCCAGAGCCCGTGCGGTTTCCAGGGCATGGCTGATGCCCGGCGCACCGTATTGGAGCCTGAAGGTGGGCCGATGGCATGCCCGGTCAAATACCACCGAAGCATTGAGGATGGCCGGGTTCGACAGGCCATAGGCCTTCAGCCGGTTGAGATGGGTGGCCAGGGCTACAAAGGAAGCCCTTTGCGAGAGCTCGTCCAGCACAGCCATGGTCAGGGCCGCTCCCTCGTTGGGGTCGGTTCCCATGCCGGGTTCATCGATGATGACCAGACTCTTTGGCCCGGCTGATTCCAGGATTCGCTTCAGGTTCTCCGCATGGGCTGAAAAGGTGCTGAGTCCGGCCTGCATGTCCTGCTCGTCCCCGATATCGGCCATGCAATGATCGAAAACCGGGAGACAGCTTCCCTCGGCCGCAGGGATATGCATTCCGGCCTGGGTCATGAGGGCCATCAGGCCCAGGGTCTTGAGGGATACGGTTTTTCCGCCACGATTGGGTCCGGAAATTATGAATACCCTTCGCTCGTTTTCCAGGCGGATATCCACGGCCACAGGTTTCTCCGTTTTGTCTTTTTCCCCTGTTCGCCACAAACTCAACAGGATCGGGTTTTGAGCCTGTTTCAGAAAAACGCCCCTGGCGTCGTCTATCTCCGCCGGGACGCAGGAGAGATCCTCGGCGTATCGGGCCCTGGCATACAGCCCGTCGAGCCTGGCGATCAGGTCCTCGGCGCGCAGGATTTCGGGTGACATCTCCCTGACTGCTCCGGTCAGGTCCACCAGGATGCGGTCTTCCTCTGCTTTTTCCTCAAGGGCCAGTTCAGTGGAGCGGTTATTGTCCTCAATCACCTCCACCGGCTCCACAAAACAGGTGCTTCTGGTGCGGGAGTAATCGTGGACAATGCCCCCGAAAAGCGATTTTAGGTCGCTTCTGATGGAGATCACGTACCGGCCGTCCCTGATCGTCACTAAGTGGTCGTTGCTGTTGCGGCCCAGTCCCTTGGTCATCCGGATTTGGCTCAGCTTTTTTTCCAGACGGGAGCGCTGACGACGTCGCTGATGACGGATGCGGTCCAAAACCGGGGTTGCACCGTCCCGGATGGTCCCGTTCGGGGCAATGGTCTTTTTGAGTTTTTTGATCAGGGCGGTGAGATCGGGCATCCTGTCCAGGATGTTGGCCAGACCCGGGTACAATGTCCTTTCGCGCTGAAGCAAGCCGCGGACCGTCCGGGCGGATTCAGCTAATCGGAGCACCATCAGGAACTCCTCGGGCTCTAAATGCGCCCCCCTGGCCCTGGCCCTGTCGAGAAGCGGCCTCAGGTCCCTCAGGTCCGTAAACGCAGGAAAGCCGCTCGTTTTGAGCAGAAGCCTCATTTCTGAGACCAGGCCCAATTCGTGCGTGATCTTTTTGGTATCGCTTGACGGGACAAAAGACAGGCATTCGGACCGCCCGAGTGGAGAGGAGGCGTATCGGGACAAGATTTCCAGCAAGCGATCGTATTCCAGAACCTGCCAGCTGTGTTCGATCATGAAGTCTCTATCGTTAGGCCCGCCCCAAGAGGCACGAGGATTTCTTTTCTCAACCACGTGAGACATCCGGTCGATGGAAAACTGTCACGGAGGATATGGGTTATGCTTCGGCCGAGGGATTGCTGAGCAGCTTCTTTGCGATATCGCTCACTTCCTTGCCCTGGGCCTGCCCTGCCATCTTGGCCATGGCCGCCTTCATAACTCTGCCCATGTCCTTGGGCCCCCCGGCCGAGAGATCAGCGATAATCTGACGGAGATTGGTCTCTATCTGCTCCGGGGTCAATTGCTGCGGCAGGTACTCATACAGGATTCGGACTTCTTGGGCCTCCTTGGCAGCCAGGTCCGGACGACCTCCGTCCGTGAATTCCTGGACAGCCTGTTTTCCCTTGCGGATCATAGACGAGATGACGGATTGGACCTCTTCTTGGTTCAGCTCACGGCCCTTTTCCACCTGCAGGTTCTTAAGCGCGGTCCTGAGCATGCGGAGGCATGAGAGTCGCAGGCTGTCCTTGGACTTCATTGCCTGCTTAAGATCTTCGGCGATTTTTTCTTGCAGCGTCATAGCTTGATTCGGTAAATTTAGGTTCCTGTTACAGGCTTAAAAATTAGAAACTTTTTATAATATGACAATTTTTCTGTACGTCAAGTAAAAATTTTAGCATCAGCTCAATAATCAGGGGAATAACAGCGAACGCAGCGTCGGGGCAGGATGATTTTTCTTCCGCTCCAGGCCTCCGGGCCGGTCTCTCCAGAAAAGCCCATCTGACCCTATTTATTGAGATATTGCAAATTTTATTTTTCTCGGGGACCCCTTTTCTCACAGGCCCTGATGGCCTCGGACAGGTTCAGGCCTCCATCATACAGGGCCCTCCCTGTGATCATTCCCATGACTCCATCCTTTTGCAGGGGAAGAATTTCGAGAACGTCATCGAGGTTAGAGATGCCGCCCGAGGCAATCACCGGGATAGAGGTGGCCCTTGCCAGGTCCCGGGTGGCCGTGGCATTGCACCCTGTCCTCATGCCGTCGCGGTTGATGTCGGTGTAGATGATAGCTGCCAGGCCAACAAGATCTTCAAACTGGCTTGCCAAGTCAATAGGACGGAGCCTGCTTGTCTCTGTCCATCCCTCCACTGCGACGGAACCGTCTTTGGCGTCGATCCCAAGGATGATCTGTCCCGGATAGGCCTGGCAGGCCTCGCGCACGAATCCCGGATCCTTGACGGCCACGGTGCCCAGGATCACATATTGGAGCCCCAGATCCAGGTATGCGTTCACCGCAGCCATGTCCCTGATTCCCCCTCCCAACTCTACCGGTATGGGTACCGCGGCCACAATGCGCCTGATGGCCTCGGTGTTGACAGGTTTGCCCTGCACAGCACCGTCCAGGTCCACGAGATGAATCCTTTTTGCGCCGCAATCGTGCCATTTGACCGCCATCTCCTCAGGATGATCCGAGTAGATTGTTTCATCGGACATCCGACCCTGCCTGAGCCTGACGCAGCGGCCCCCCTTCAGATCAATCGCCGGAATAATCAGCAAGTCTTCAATCCTTTCGCTGGTTATGAACCGGGGGGCTGGTTCCGGGCATCTCGGCAATGAGATGCCGGAGTCCCAAGACTGCCAGGTCCCGTGCGGTCAGCCATCGGCCCCCGCTCTTGATATAAGTATTCAGATCAAAAAGGTTTTCAGACAACGATCGCTGGGTCTTGTCGTAATTGCCGCGCCATATGACCGCG
>JAGHEC010000460.1 GCA_021159525.1 Deltaproteobacteria bacterium
AACCGGGGACCCATCCGAAGGATGGGGCCTGAGTCGAGCGAAGCGAGCGAAGAAGAGACGGCGCCCTCCCGGCAGTCGCGTCAGAAAAACCCTCCTGCCCCGGGTTATTGAGCTGTTACGTGAGGCGGACAATCCCAAATTTGATCAAAAATCAGGCGTGAACGGTTACACAAAGTCAGAGGGCAGTGGGCAGTCAGGTGCCCCTTTATGCCTTCAAGGTGTGGGGCGACCTCTTCAATGCTCGGCAGAAGCTGGCCCTCATCACCTCTGCGGAAAAGGTCCGGCAGGCGTACAAGGAGATGCTGGATGAGGGGATGGATAAGGATTATGCCAGGGCGGTGCCGGCATATTTGGGGTTGGTCTTGGATAGAACACTGATGTTTACATCCGCGTTAACAAAATGGAAGCCTGACGCCGAAAGTCCAGTCGATCTGTTTTCGAGGCAGGCTCTACCTATGACATGGGACTATTCTGAAAACAACGCAATGTTGACATTTCAGGATGAACTGGATAATAGGAATTAATGCCGCGTCAAAGGTCGCATAGACGCTACCGCTCCTTTAGCCCTGCACCACATCATCACTCGAGCAATCGAGGGGAGCAGAATTTTCGAGAATAAAAAGGGCAGGGAAGATTGGCTTGAGCGGTTATCCGGGCTTGTAGAGGAAACAATAACGCGCTGTTACACATGGGCACTCATGACAAAGCACGGCCGATAGGCTCAACCAACTCCCCAACCGCCCAAGATAGCCGCGTCAGATGCAGCCGCGGGTTGGGCGGCACTGCCGCTATATAAGCCAGTGTGATAAATATTGAAAGAAGTTTTCCCCCAAAGCAGAAGTGTTCCAGAGAATGTAACAGCTCAATGAACAGAGGCAGGAGGGTTTTTCTGACGCGACTGCCGGGAGGCCCGGAGCGGAACAAAAATCATCCTGCCCCTGTGGCGCCTTCGCTGTTATCTCCCTACGTATTGAGCTGATAGGATTTTCTCATATCAATGTATCAGGGAGATCTCAAGCCCCCGTGAACGGTTACTAAAAAGGGAGTTTCCCATATGCGTGTATTGGGTCCAACAGAGTTGGTGGAACACGTCCACAAGAGGGGTTTGTGCGTAGGGTGCGGGGCCTGCGTTGGTCTCTGCCCCTATTTTTTAAATTATAAGGGAAGAACCGTTCAGCTCTTTCCCTGCACCCTCATACAGGGGCATTGCTTTGCCGCCTGTCCCAAAGCGGAAGTGGACCTGGACGAGATCAGCAGACATCATCGCCAGAGGCCGTATAATGGGGCGCCCATGGGGGATGTTGAGGAGGCCTTTGCCGCCAAAGCAGGCCCTAAAATGCCGGCCGGCTCTTTTCAGGGCGGCGGCGTGGTGTCGGCGCTCCTCATTTACGCTCTGCAGGAGGGCCTGATCAAGGCAGCGATTCTCACAGGGAAAGACGAAAACGGCCCAACCCCGCGCATTGCCTCGCATCCCGAAGAAATCCTGGAGTGCGCCACCTCCAAGTTCACGGTTGCCCCCACCCTTGCGGCCTTCAATCGAGCTGTATCCGAGCAAATCAGCCCCCTCGGGGTAGTGGGGACGCCCTGCCAGATGACGGCCGTGGCCAAGTGGCGCACCAACCCGTTGAATCGCGATGCCTTTGCGGATCCCGTGGCCTTGACCATCGGAGTGTTCTGCAACTGGGGTCTGGACCAGAGGCAGCTCCATTCTTTTCTGGCAGAGCGGATGGATTTATCGCGCATCAGGGGAATGGATATACCCCCGCCCCCGGCCAATGTCCTGGTGGTCGATTTAGGCAAGGAAACCATAACCCTCCCCCTGGATGAGATCAAACCATTTATTCCTGAGACCTGTCATCTTTGTCCGGATATGACCTCGGAGTGGGCCGATCTGTCGGTGGGCATGTTGGAGGGACGACCGGGCTGGAACACCCTCCTGGTGCGCACTCAAAGGGGTAAGGATCTGGCGGCGGGGGCCACGGCCGCGGGTTTACTCAAAACAGACCCCGTGCCCGAGTCAAATCTTGTTCACCTCGGGGAAGCCGCCAAAAGCAAGCAAAAGAGGGCATTCATGAATATGAACAAGAGGGGATTATTGAATGCCTCGGATAAAAATGGCACAGCCCTGCTGCGCGTTCCCCCAGACGTGGTCAGGTCCATTCTTGAGGCGTAACACATACACCCGGTCCAGAGGATCGGTCAGGTCAAACCCAATACAGCGGAGGAAAATATGTCTACCATAACCCGGGGGAGCCCCGGGGAAAGCATGCTCCTCCAGGGCAATGAAGCCATCGCCCGTGGGGCCTTGGAGGCGGGCGTTCAAGTGGCGGCAGGCTATCCGGGCACGCCTTCTTCGGAGATCGTGGAAAGCCTGGCCAGGGCAGCGGAAGAACGCAAACTCTATGTGGAGTGGTCGGCGAACGAAAAGGTTGCCCTGGAGGTGGCAGCCGCAGCCAGCTTCAGCGAGCTCCGTTCTCTCGCCGCCATGAAGCAGGTGGGCGTCAATGTGGCGGCCGACTTCCTGCTGCATCTGGCCCAGTACGGCACAAGGGGAGGCATGGTTCTCGTCTCCTGCGAAGATCCGGGGGCCCTGTCCAGCACCAATGAGGGCGACTCCCGCCAGTACGCGCGCATGATGGAGTTTCCCCTGCTGGAACCTGGGGACTTTCAGGAGGCCAAGGAAATTACCAAATGGGCTTTTGAACTTTCAGAAGAGATACACAATGTAGTGATGGTGCGGAGCGTCACCCGCATGTCCCATGCGAGCGGCAAAGTGACCCTTGGCAAGCTCCCGAAAAAGGGCGCCAAGGCCCGCTTCCGATACAAGGGATCCCTGACAGGAGAGATGGAAGGGCCTGTGGCCAGCATGCCCAACAGCGTATTTGTGCTGCACAAGCGCCAGCAGGATAAGCTCAGGAAGGCGGCGGAAATCTTCGAAAGCTCACCCTTCAACAAGTACACAGGTCCGGAGCGGCCCGATCTCCTGATTATCGCCAGTTCTGTGTGCTGGTTGTACTGCAAAGAGGCCCTGCAGCTCTTAGGGATCGGCCATCGGGTGGGGTTGTTGAAGCTCGGGACCACATGGCCCCTTCCACGGCGCCTCCTTGAAAAACACCTGAGCGCGACGGACCGGGTTTTGGTGGTGGAAGAGCTCCTTCCCTTCTTGGAGGAGAATGTCAAGGTCCTGGGTGCAGAGCTGAGTGAACGGATCGGGTCTATACGGTTTTACGGAAAAAGGGACGGAACATTGCCGTCCGTGAGCGAACTGAGCCCGGATAGGGTGGCAACGGCCCTCTCCACACTCCTTTCCGTGAGTGTCCCTTCGCCCCCGGAAGAGTATCATAAAGGAGTGCAGGAAGCAGCAGATGCGGGGGCCCCGCCGAGAATGATTACCTTCTGCCCCGGTTGTCCCCATCGGGCTTCTTTCTGGTCCATTCACAATGCCCTGGCCATGGACGACCGCAAAGGCTTTGTGTGCGGGGATATCGGATGCTACTCCATGGGCCTGTATCCGGCAGGTTTTGAAACCCTCAAGACGCTTCATGCCATGGGCTCGGGTACCGGTCTGGCCTCGGGATTTGGAAAGCTGGGGCAGTTCGGGTTGAACCAACCGGTTCTTTCCGTGTGCGGCGATTCGACCTTTTTCCATGCGGCCATGCCTGCGCTTGTGAACGCTGTTCATAACCAGTCCGATATTATCATGGTGGTTTTGGACAACAGCGGAACAGCCATGACCGGATTTCAGCCCCATCCGGGTCTCAGCCAAGACGCCATGGGAAGGACGGCCCCTGCCATCGATATTGCCGCAATCTGCCGAGGGATGGGCGTACATGTAAATATCTGCGACCCCTTTGATTTGGATCAGACCCGGTCCACCCTTTTACAGATGCTCGAACACGGCAGGGGCGTGCAGGTGCTCGTATTGAAACAGATGTGTGCATTGAGCCCGGAGAAAAAATCCAAAAAGCCTTATGAGATGTCCCTGGATCCGGATATCTGCCTGGGCGAGGCCTGCGGCTGCAACCGATTGTGCACCAGGGTCTTTGGGTGCCCCGGGCTGGTGTGGGACAAGAAGATAAAAAAGGCCAGGATAGACGAGGTCATATGCGTGGGATGCGGGGTATGCGCTTCCATCTGCCCCGCGGGCGCTATTCAAAAGAGGGAGGCCGCGTAATATGGAAAAAACGACCTTGCCCCATGATCCATACAATGTCATCATTACCGGCGTCGGCGGACAGGGAAATGTCCTTGCATCCAAGGTGCTCGGCAACATCCTTGTAGCAAAAGGCATGGACATTACTATCGGAGAAACCTTTGGGGCCACCCAGCGAGGCGGCTCAGTCATGAGCCACCTACGCATCTCCGCGGTTTCATCCTGGTCTCCCCAGATTCCCAGAGGAATGGCCCATGTGGTTATTGCCCTCGAACCAATCGAGGCACTGCGGGTCCTGTCTGACTATGGCAACCCCGAAACCCTGGTCATCAGCAATGATCGGCCGGTCTACCCGGTAGGCGTGATCCGCGGGGAAATGGATTATCCTGAAGAGGCTGCCCTGAGAGAGCGACTGAAAACCTTCAGCCGCACCTTGGTCCTCATTCCGGCTACGGATGAAGCCGTCAAGCTCGGGGCGCCCATCCTGGCAAACATCATCCTCCTGGGCGTCCTGGCCGGCACCGGGGTACTGGCCTTTGACAGGAACCACTTTTCCCGGGTGATTTCCCGCATGATGCCCCCAGAAAGGGTGGAAATCAATATGAAGGCCTTTGACGTGGGGATGAGAATGATCTGAAGCCGCTCCTGAGACGCTCATCAAGGGAAGAACCGGCCGCGCTCCATATTACCCCCGCATCCTGAAAGCGCCTTGAGGCCGTTGAAAAAGGGGAATTCGTAACGCCCGTGTCCCATGAGGATCAAATCGCCAGGCTGACAGATGTCCATCGGGTCCCGGCCCTGATTTGCGGCAATCGTCCGAGCCATGCTCAAGCTCACAGCGGAGGTCGTGCCTGCGGTAGAACGTAACCGTTCACGGGTGATTTTTGGTCAAATTTGGGATTGTCCGCCTTACGTAACAGCTCAATAACCCGGGGCAGGAGCGTTTTTCTGCCGCGACTGCCGGGAGGGCGCCGTCTCTTCTTCGCTCGCTTCGCTCGACTCAGACCGGAGCACAAGAAACATCTTCCTGCCCCGGTGGTACGGTCGCTGTTATCCCCCTGATTATTGAGCCGATACAATAAAACCGCATCTCAACCGGTTCTCAAGCGGATGTGCAACAGCTTGATCGAAATGGAAAAAATCTGCCGCGAGCAATTTTCCCTTGAAAAGACTCCGTAGGATTGTGCCCTGCATGGAGGTCAGGAGCATGCCGGCGCCTACAGATTCACAATAAATACTCATAGAAGGAGGGTATCACCGTATCACCTCAATAATTAGGGGGATAACTGCGAACATAGTGTCGGGGCAGAAGAATTTTTCTTCCGCTCCGGGCCTCCGGGCTGGTCTCTTGAGTGACTTATCTGCGGGGGACACCCGCCTGCCAAGGCCAATTGAGCGTCCTTGCCAAGACTTTCGTC
>JAGHEC010000254.1 GCA_021159525.1 Deltaproteobacteria bacterium
CCCCCGCAGATAAGTCACTGAAGAGACCAGCCCGGAGGCCCGGAGCACAAGAAAAATCTTCCTGCCCCGGTGGTACGGTCGCTGTTATCCCCCCAATTATTGAGCTGATGCACCCTCCCTATGTTTACGTGAACTCCACCCCGGTTTCAATTAAAAATTGAAGCCATGAAGGGCAGGGTGCTATAATGGGAAAGCTTATCGCCTGAAACCCCGTGCTCAGCAGAGGATGTCGCATGCTCAAAAAGGCCGTTTTTCCCCTCATCATCGGGATGTTCAGCTTTTTTCTGATCCATTTTATCTCCTCTCAGACCATGCTTTTCAGCAGTATGGAGCGCAGTCTCATGGACGGTTTCTACTATATGCGGGAACCCGGCGTCAACCGATCCAACCGGTTCGTTTCAAAGCGGGTTCTCCTTCTGGGCTACGACGAGAAGTCCCTTGCCGCGATTGGGAAATGGCCCTGGCAGAGGCATGTCCACGCACGATTCCTGAATAATATCGAGGCCTTCTCACCCGAGACCGTCATGTTCGACATCATGTTCATTAAGCCGGAGACGGCCCCCCGGTTCCTTCTGGAGCAGCTTGGCCTTCACCCGGAGACCCGGGCCCAGGTGGAAGCCGCCTTTTCCAGGATGGACCATGAATTTGCAAAGGCCCTGGAAAGATACGACAATGTCTTTATAGACCTCCAACTGGTGGAAAGCCCCCGGCCCGAGCTGCCCGAGGCATACCAGGACCGCATTTTGTTCAACGAGTCCATCATCCGCGGGTATTCCAAGCCGGTTCAGGCGAACCGGGCGGCCGTCGCCTTCCATTCCCTTGAACCCATCATCGGTGAGTTTGTAAAGAACGCCCATCCCGTGGTCATCAATGTGGTCCAGGATGACGACGGGGTGATTCGGTATTTTCCCCTGTACTATACCTACCGGATGATGGACGGCGCAGAGCGAAATCTCTTCACCGTGGCCCTCTCCCTCCTGAGGCGGTATTATTATGTGGAACCGGACGACATCATTATGAAACCGCGGAAAGTCGTCCTCAGGGCCGCCAAGGTCCCGGCCCTGGACCGGAACACGGCACGCGAAAGAGTATCGGTCCATGATTTTGACGATATCGCCCGGCGGATCTACAATCCCAATCCCCCTGAAGGATATCGCTACAATCGGAATCTGTATCATTTCCTGGTCAATCAGGCCATGCTCGATCCCCACAATGAGGAAAAACTTCCCTATTTTCCCTTACGTCTGCTCAAAAAAAGGGACAACCGCCTGGAGATCCTGGACGGATGGGAGATCTACGACGCAGGCCGGCGCCTGGGTTCCAGGAGGATCGACGTGGTTTTTTACGATCAGCAAGACATCGAGATTGAGACCCCCATCCCGGGGCTCTACCGGATCAACTACGCCGGCCCTGAAAAGCGCGTTTTTCTGGATCCGGCTACAGGCAAGCCCCGGGTCCACACCACCTTCCCCACCGGCAGCTACGTGGACGTTTATGCCCTGGCCCCCCTCCCCGATCTGCCGGCCCTTGGCCCTTCAGGCCGTATTAAGGGGGAATATGACGCAGCAGATATTGAAATCTGGTTTCGGGGCCTGTGCGAGGAGAAGACCCGGGAGCTCTACCGGGCGGCCAGGGAGGAACTGGGGGACCGGATCGAGGACGAGGACCAGCTCAGGGCGTACATAAACCGGCGTCCTGAATCCGGGAAATATTTCTATTACTATCTCTTTTTTGAAAACGTGGATGCCCGGCCCGGCATGCTCCGGCGTCTTGTCGGGATATATCCGGAATTCGGGAGGGAGATCGGCCAGGATCCGGAGTTTTACCTCAACGAAAAGGAGGTTGTCCTGGCTCTTTGCGAGCTATACCGTCAACAGTTCGACAGATACTACGGCAAATTCATCTTTACCGGTGCTAATGCCACGGGCCTTGGCGATGTACGTCAGACGCCTTACGGCGCCATGACCGGGGTCAACGTCATCATGAACGCCTTCAGCACGGTGGCGACGCAGCATCCCCTCAGGACATCTGCGGACATACCCCACCTTGACTGGTTTCTCCTTGCGGGCATGTGTCTGGTGTGCAGTTTCTTGTACGGGCTGATCAATATCCGGATCAGTTCGGTCCTGTTTGTCCTCATGTTTTTGGGGACCCTGACCACGGCCCTGGGCCTTTTCTGGTCCAGTTCGTTCTTCCTGAACTCCCCGCCCCTTCTGTTTTCCAATGCCCTCATCTTCGTGAGCATGGTGGTTTTCAAGGTTCTCACAGAGGAAAAAGACAAGAAATTTCTCAAGGCCACCTTTTCCAGCTACCTGGCCCCGGAACTGATCGAGGAGATGTACCGGAACAAGACCATCCCGAGCCTGGGGGGCGAGGCCAGGCCCGTTACCGCCTTTTTTACAGATATCCAAGGATTTTCCACCTTTTCGGAAAAACTGACTGCCAATCAGCTGGTGGAACTCCTCAACGAGTATCTCTCGGCCATGACCGACATCCTCGTAAGCGAAAAAGGCACCCTGGACAAATACGAAGGGGACGCCATCATCGCCTTTTTCGGGGCCCCCATGGAGATCCCGGATCACCCCCTGAGGGCCTGCCGGGTGGCCGTTGCCATGCAAAATCGGCTCATGGAACTGTGTGACAAATGGCGGGGCGAAAAACAGGACCCCAATGGTCCTGAGCGCAACACCAAGGGCCTCTCTGCCGGGGAATGGGCCCCGGGAGACAAGTGGCCCGGGATCGTCCACCGGATGAAGATGCGGATCGGCATCAACACCGGAGAAATTGTGGTGGGCAACATGGGGAGCGCCATGCGCATGAACTACACCATGATGGGGGATCCGGTCAATCTGGCGGCCCGCCTGGAGGCCGCCGGAAAACAGTACGGGGTCTATACCCTGGTGAGCGAATACACCTTATTCTTTGAATTTACAGGGGAAAATGGCGACATATGCAGGGTCGTGGACATGGTGGAGACCCGCTTTATCGACACCATCGCTGTTGTGGGCAAGACCGAACCGGTCAGGGTCTATGAGCTGTGGGCCATGAAAGGAGAACTCACGCCTGCCGAGGAGGAACTGGCACGCCTTTTTGACAAGGGCATGCAGCGCTACCTCCGGATGGAATGGGATGCGGCCATTGACAGGTTTTCCGAGGCCCTTAAACTGGAACGGTTTCCGGAAGGAAAAATCACGCCCTCGCAGGTCTACATCGAGCGATGCAGGACATTCAAAAAGAGTCCGCCGGTCGGTCCGGGTCAGGCCTGGGACGGGGTGTACCGCCTGACGAAAAAATAGACAATTTACGTGATAATACTTGACAACTTGGGGAAGATTCAATAGATAAAATATCTCAGGCAATGGCCGGCGCCTGGTCCCGGCAGATGCGCGCACGGTACGAGGCCGGGAGATCTTCAGATCCTGCAAGAGGGCGGCAGGCGGCGCCGTCATCGCACATTGAACGAAAAAATAGGGCTGGATAAGATTCACATGAAGGGCGTACCTTAAAAGCCGAGTCGTAACCGTTCACGGGGTCTTGAGATCTTCCTGATACACTGATATGAGAAAATCGCATGAGCTCAATAATTGGGGGGATAACAGCGACCGTACCACCGGGGCAGGAAGATTTTTCTTGTGCTCCGGGCCTCCGGGCTGGTCTCTTCAGTGACTTATCTGCGGGGGACATTTGCCCCCTCCGCATTCTCGACTTCGTCGAGCTGCGGCTTCCCCCGCTGATAAGTCACGAAGAGACGGCGCCCTCCCGGCAGTCGCGTCAGAAAAACCCTCCTGCCCCGGGTTATTGAGCTGTTACGTGAGGCCGACAATCCCAAATTTGACCAAAAATCAGCCATAAACGGTTACGCCAAGTCTTTTTACCTTTCCAACTTGTCAAGACGGAGGCGTCATGTCATCTATCCTCTCAAGATTGTTGCCTTCCTTTTTTTTATCCTCATTCCTTTCTTTTATTTTGCTGCTTTGCCATTCTCAAACCTTCGCCCTTCAGGGAGGGGGCTCCTGCGGCTGCGGACATGCGCCGGCCACGTACGATGAGCCTCTGTCCCCTGGCTATCGGTTTGTTCAAGGGGAGACAGCAGGCAACAGCAGTCTCCACGGCCCGATCCAACTGGCCCGGACCGTGGCTTCCAAGGAGGGCCGGTCCCCGCAGAACGCGCTCAACTTTGTTGCGGACGGGATGGAGGCCATGGATATGCAGGACTTTCAATCTGCGGAAAAATCCTTCAAAAAGGCCCTGTCCATGGAACCACAGAATAAGGAGTTTCAATACCTTCTGGCAGTCGCTTATGCCCGGCTCAAAAAAGAGAAAGAGGCCCTTGGCATATTTAAATCCCTTATTGAAAAGGACCCCAAACATTATTTTAAGGCCTATTTCGACATCGCCGGCATTTACAACAGCCAGGGCAGGTATGAAAAGGCCCTGAAAACCCTCAAGCTGGCGGAACAAGCAGATCCTGGCAACGCCCGCGTCTACATGGAGACGGGGTATGCCTACAAAAACCTGAAGGCGTACGACGAGGCCATCCTCTGTTTCAACAAGGCCAGAGAGATCGATCCCAAGGAGACCCAGTTGGCCTATTACATGATCGGAGCAGTCGATCTGGAACGTGAGGAGTTTGAGAGGGCTGACCTCATGTTCAGGAAGTCCATCGATGTGTCTCCCGATACTCCCCTGGCCAAGGTCGCCCGGGAGACCATCCCCCATGTGTCCGACGCGGCCTGGGCGAGAAAGCCCTGGTATCTGACCACAGCGCTCAACTGGGGCTACGACGACAATGTCCCGCGAAATCCCTTAGAGGAGATTACCGGAGGACCTGTCAGCGGCGGGGCAGGCAAGAGCGACCAGTTCGAGACATTTTATCTGGTCGGCGGCTACAAGTTCCTGAATCGAAAGGATATGGAGATCGGGGCCGGATATTCCCTGTTCAGCATGGGCTACCGGGACTGGACAGAGAACAATATTACAATGCACAGCCCTCATGCCTACTTCCAGGGGAATTTCGATCCGATATATTTCCGCTTTCAATATGATTTCAGTTATTATTATGCAGGGGGGAAGAAACAGTCCATCAATCCACCCATTTATCTGACATTTGCCAACAACTCCTATGCCAAATTACGGATGCACACCTTTGCGCCCACCATCTCCATCCTCGAGCCCTACAACCTCCGGACCGATATCAACCTGAGCTATCAAATCAAGGATTATCTGGACGGGATCACAGCGGACGCCTCCCGGTATGGGGCCGACATCACCCAGTCCTACAAGATCCCGGGCACGGAATGCTCTCCCAGGGTGGGCTACCGGCATGCCTACGAGCATACCGGCGACAAAAGCTCCATCTACCGTTCCCACGAGTTCTTCGCCGGCATTAACACGCCCATCTATTGGGGCATTACGGGAGACGTTTCCTTCGCCTATGCGAGGATCGATTATCCTGAATTCGGCATCCCGGCTTCAAATAGACTCGATGAAACCTTTACGGTGAGCGTGGTCCTGAACCGCTATGTGATCGAGCGACTCCTTCTCTCGTTTAATTATCTCCACATCAGAAACGATTCCGATTATTATCAGGACCATAAGGACCTGTATACGTTTGAAAAGAACATATATATCCTGACCCTTACCTACAGCTTTTAGTGTGGCGATGCAGTCTCGGGAATCGAGGTACGATCCTTTCACAACACCCTGACGCATGAATTCCAACGGAATCTTTTGAGAAGTTGCTCGCAAGCAACGCTAAAGAGGCGCTATGATGAAAACAGATATGCGGAGATCGGTTTCGAGAAATTTCCTGTATTGGCTGATCGTGCTGGCGTTGACGGTTTTGTCCCTGCCCCTGACGGCACATGCGGCACAACTGATTGGAAAGATTACCAGACTTACGGGAACGGCCACCATCTACCGGGTTGATGTGAAAGACCCAATAAAGGTCAGCCGAGGTATGCATGTCCATCTCGGCGATCGCATAAAAACCGGCGCTGAATCAAGGCTGCGGATCGAACTCAACGACGGCAGCATCCTGAGCATGGCGGAAAATGCCGATCTCAACCTGGACCACTTTGAATTCGACCCTAAAGAGGAAAAGCGATCTGCGTCCTTCAAGATGGACATTGGAAAAGTCCGGGTATTTGCCAAGGATCTGTTAAAATTCAAGAAGAAGGACTTTAAGATACGAACGCCCACGGCCGTGGTGGGGGTTCGAGGGACCGTTTTCCTGGTGTGGGTCCTGTCCAGGACTATCACCAAGGTGGTGTGCTTTGAAAATGTCATCCAGGTGGCCAATATCCTGAGCCCTGATAAATTCATCCAGTTGACCAAGGACCTTGCCACCGACATCATGGCAGGAAAGACGCCTTCCAAGCCGGTTTTGATGAATAAAGATCAGCTCAGACAGCTCAAGAAAGGGTTTGGCGAGATCGCTGCGGCCACCACCACCGTGGCCACCACCACCGTGGTCACCACCACAGAGG
>JAGHEC010000124.1 GCA_021159525.1 Deltaproteobacteria bacterium
GAAAGGGTATCTGGCCCTGTCCTGGCTGGGGCTTTTGATCGTGATCCCCTTGCAGTTGCTGTTTACCTGGGGGCTTGCCTCTTTTCTGGCGGCCGTGTGCGTGTTTTTGCGGGACATCCGGGAATTCCTTGGAATCGTTCTGATGATCTGGTTCTTTGCCACGCCGATCATCTACCCCCTCTCCATGATGCCCGACGGGTTTAAGCGCTGGACCTGGCTCAACCCCATGGCCGTGTTGCTTCCCCTCTATCGGGACATTCTCCTGAAACATCACTGGGACCCTGCTGCCTTTCTCTACGTATTGATTCTGAGCCTTTTCTCCTACAGCGCCGGTTCCTGGTTTTTGATGCGGGCAAGGCCCGCGTTCGGGGATGTGCTGTGATGTTTGCCGTGGAGGCGAACCGGCTCACCAAGGCATACCGTCTCTATAAAAAGCCCTCGGACCGCCTCAAGGAAATGATCCTTCGCAGGCCGTTTCACCATTCCTTCGAGAGCCTGAAAGACGTGTCGTTTACCGTTCCTTTTGGTCAGTCTCTCGGGATCATCGGCCCCAACGGCGCGGGTAAGAGCACCCTCCTCAAGATCCTGGCGGGAACACTTACCCCTACATCCGGAGAGGTTGTCATACGGGGGCGCGTAGCGGCCCTCCTGGAACTGGGGGCCGGATTCCAGCCTGATTTCAGTGGGCTTCAAAACATCCGGCTGAATGCCGCGCTCCTGGGACTGAGCGCCTTGGAAATTGAGGAGAAGCTGCCTTCTATCGTGCAATTTGCCGGATTGGGTGATTTCATCGACCAGCCCCTCAAGACCTATTAGTCCGGGATGGTGGTCCGCCTCGCCTTTTCGGTGGCGGCCAGCGTGGATCCGGACATCCTCATCATTGACGAGGCCCTTGCAGTGGGGGATGCGGCATTTCAGCGCAAGTGCATGGACCGCATGCAGGAATTCAAGGAGAAAGGCAAAACCATGGTCTTTTGCAGCCACTCCATGTACCATGTTCAGGAATTGTGCGAAAAGGCCCTGTGGCTTGACAAGGGCGCCATGCGGCTTTTGGGTTCGACTCCGGAGGTTGCCGCGAGGTATGAAGATTCCACCAGGCAGGGACCGCCCCTGCCTGAACCGGATCTGCCCCGGTCCGCAGGGCCTAACCACGAAAGAACCTACCGGATAACGGGTCTCCAAATCGAATCCACGACAGGAGAGGCAATCAGAGCAATCAGGCCCCTCGAGGATCTGGTCCTCAGGATGGAGGTTGACGTCCTAAGGCCCGTTCTCTCCCCCCGTTTCGGATTTGCCTTCATGACGTCGGACGACACGGTCTCTTTTTGCGGCATCACCCACCACGACAAGGTGGTTTGCGGGCCTTTTGAAGTTGGAGACCGCATAACGGTCGGGCTGATTATTCATGGTTTTCCCCTACGGCAGGGGACTTTTCGCGTGATCGGCGGGGTTTCTGAGGACGGGGGCCTGTTGTGGCAGGAATACCAGGAACTCTGGCCTGTCGAGGTGGTGCCCCAAAAGGGTCTGGGCCTTACAACAGCGAAAAGGGAGTGGTCCATCACCAAGCAGGAGCAGGGATAATCTGATGCGTTACGGCTATTAAACCGCCTTGGGTAAGGAGATAACATGCATATTCTGTTTGTAAACCACATATCGAACGGGCCTGCCTTCAGCAGCGGCATCGCAGCCCTCTCCGCCTTTGTCAAAAGGCATGGAAACGCCGTTTCCCTGTTGAATGTCACCCCTGATATCAAGGACAACCAGATTCGAGACGCTGTAAAAAAGGCATCCCCGGACCTGATCGGCCTGGGGGTGCATACCCCCCACTGGGAATGGGCAAAAGAGCATATCGCCATTATCAAAAAGGCCTCTGACGCCCCCATCATCTGTGGCGGATACCACCCGACACTGTGCCCGGAGGACGTCATCGCCATGCCGGCGGTGGATATCCTGTGCAGGGGGGAAGGAGAGGGTCCGTTGCTCCAGTTGATAAGCCGTCTTGAACAAAAAAGGCCCTATCACGACATCAAAGGCCTCTGGGTCAAGAGGCGATCCCTGTTCGGGACTAAGGTGCTCCGCAATCCGGTTGCAGCCCCTGTTGCCCTGGACGATCTTCCCTACTGGGACCGGGACCTGTTTTTCGATTCAGGGCTTTCCGCTGCAGACCTGTCCCTGACCCATATCGGCGGGTTTCCCCTTGCCTCCGGCAGGGGTTGCCCATACAACTGCGCCTTCTGCAACAACGCCTCGCTCCTGAAAATGTACAGGCAGGATGGGGACGGGGCCGCTCAATATGTTCGGAAACGCTCTGTTCAAAATGTGATAGAAGAGTGCCGCTTCTTGATCGACATGTACAACCCCTCCTCCCTGGAGTTCTGGGACGAGATGTTCGCTTCGGACAGGGACTGGACCGCTCGATTTTGTGAGGCATACGAACGGGAGATTTCTCTGCCGTTTATCACCGCGCTGCGCGTGGAACGGGCAGACCCGGCCACCTTGCATGCGCTCCACGATGCGGGATGCAGGTGTATCTTCTTTGGTGTGGAAGTGGGAAACGAGCAGTACAGAAAAAGACGTCTCAATCGCCATATGTCGAACAGTCAGATCAAAGATGCGTTTGCAACCGCAAAACGCCTGGGACTGGAGCGGTTTGCATGGGTCATGCTGGGCCTGCCCGATGAAACCCCGGAAATGATACAGGAAACCATAGATTTTCTTATTGAAATCAAACCGGATATTATCGGATGGTCTGTTTATCACCCCCTCCCGGAAACCGAGCTGTACCGATACTGCAAAGAAAAGGGGTATCTGAGCGATAGCCCCATTTTCCCGTACAAAGGCGCTCCCCATTACCCGGTTCCGGCATTAAGGCAACCCTCCCTTCCCCTTGAAACAGTGGAGATGTTCTGCGATGAATTCAGGGGGTTGAAGGAACTGGGCTTTCAGGTGAACCAATGACGGTCGAGCCCTGCCCTGACCACGTGGTCCTGGAGGTAACCTCGCGGTGCAATTTGCGGTGCAAAGGTTGCGCATTTCATGGGCCTGAGGCCTTTGTAAGCCGGCCCACAGGGACCATGCCCGAGACCACCTGGCGCAAGGCCATCAAAGAGATAGGCGAGTGGGGCCATCCCTTAACCCTGGCTGCCAACGGGGGGGGCGAACCTCTCCTTCACCCGCATTTTCGGGAAATCTTGCTTTACGCCAGGTTATTTCCCCAGTTAAGACTGGGTTTTCTGACCAACGGGATGCTCATGGATGCCGAATGGGCAGACTTTCTGGTAGACATTGGCGTAGACTGGGTGGCGGTCAGTATCGACGGTATTTCGCCTTACACGCACCGGCAGGTCAGGCCGGGATCGGATCTCGACCTTATCGAGGAAAACCTCATCAGGCTGCTGGATCGAAAGGCCCGAACCAGGAATGGCAGGCCCGACATCCTTCTGAACATGGTGTTGTACGACGAGGTGGCTGACCAAAAAGAGGCGTTTCTGAAAAAATGGATCCAAAGGGTCGATCGCGTCATGATCTCTTACTACAGGAACCCGCCCTCGAGTAAACGCTGGCCGTTCACCCCGTCTGGAAGAAGGCCCTGTTCCCTCCTGTGGAGTCAAATGGTCATCGCGTGGGACGGAAGGCTGGCATTGTGTTGCGAGGATTTCAATCTCGATTATCCCCTGGGCAGCGTACAGGACAAAGGCCCCCTGCTGGATATCTGGAACGGTCCTCGTTTGGCCAGCGTAAGGACGCTGCATGAACAGGGACGCTTTGAAGCCCATCCCCTGTGCCGCGAGTGCGACACGTGGGCGGACAGCATTGTCGAGGAGCGGGTGGATGCTACGAATCGCTACAGAACGTGGTTCAAGGCGTCGCAGGTAGAATATGCCCTGTTAAACGCTGCAGAAGATGGACTGAAACATGCAGAAACAGCGGGTACATGAGCCTTTCAGCCCATACCCCACAGAGAATCATACGGCCATGATCAAGGCCCTGGGGATTGTTCCCGGGGAACGTGTGCTGGAGGTCGGCGGGGGGCACAACCCCTTTTTCCGCGCGGATGTGCTGGTGGACATCGATGCGGGCGCAGGCCCACACAGGGATGGGTCCCGGCTTTACAGGTCCAAGGCAAATCAGGAACTGGTTCAAGGCGACGTATCGCACCTTCCTTTTAAAGACAAGTCCTTTGACGTGGTCATCTGCATCCAGGTCCTGGAACATGTGGATGATCCGGCAGCGGCCTGCGAGGAACTCATGCGTGTGGGCCATCGAGGGTTCCTGGAGACCCCACGAAAATGGACGGAATTTTACGCCGGCCATCCAACCCATCAATGGTTGATAGACATAGAGGGTGAAACACTGGTATTTGAACCGATCTGCTATGATGAATCGCCTTTTCTCAACTTCGCCCTGCCGGCCGTATGGCAGTCGTCTGAACTGGCAGAGCGTGCCCGAATCCACTACCCCCATATCCCTTGCATTCAAATCGCCTGGAGGGAGCAATTTGAATATATTGTGAGAGGTCAACCGGTTGGAGGCGAAAAAGATAGACGAACAAGGCAGGCGATCCGGCACTACCATATGGCGAGGAACATCCTCCGCTGGGGCGGCCCCCCGGACAAGGGATTGCACCATGCCCGATCTGCTGCCGCCATGCTCCCGTCTGACGCATCCTGCGGCATGCTTTATGGCTTTTATCTCGGCCTTGAAGGAAAATGGCGAGAGGCCTTCAATCAGGGCATAGGGTGGAAACTCTGTATGGATGCCTTTGTCACACGGCTGTTCCTCGGCCTATCGGCCTTTATGGGCCGGTGGATTAAGAACGTGGCAGATCGGTTTGAGGGCAACGTGTTAGAAGAGACCAAAAAATGAGGTAAAAACCGTGGCAGATAAGGGGTGGTGCAAAGAGGCGTTTTCAGAAGGGTACAGCAGCGGTGCCATTCTCGGGCCGCTGAACCCGGAGGACCCGGAAGCCAGGATGCGGATGTTTGAAGACAAACGGATTGGAGGAAGTCTCTCCGAATTTTTTCTCTCCGGGGTTGCCCCTTTGCTCAAACCTCACGACAAGGTGTTGGAACTTGGCCCCGGCAGGGGGTCCTGGACGCGTGCACTCGCTTCGGTTATCACGGAAGGAGAGATCCACACCATGGATCTTCAGGACATACGGCCGTGGGTGCAAGATCTCATTGAGACTGCAGGCCAGAGGCTGTTTATCCATCAGGTTGCTGTTAACGAAAATGAATATGCCTTTCTTCCGGATCGCTATTTTGACGCATTCTTCTCATTTGGGGTCTTATGCCACATGGATCTGGAGATCATAGAGGATCTCCTGGTCCATCTGCGGCCCAAACTAAAAAAAGGTTGCGTCTGTATTGCGCAGTACTCTGACTGGAAAAAAGCGGTGCGATACTGCATGGATCCGGAAGCGTATGCCTATAATCGAGAGGGCTATGAGATCCTTGAAAAGGACTACGCCTTTGAGCTCGACCTGTTGCGATCCAGGCGGTGGTATCAAAGGCTGAGGCCTCTCTGGAAACGATATATCCTTCGGGCGTATCCCCAAAGCAAGGTGCCTCCTGAACGTAGTTTTTGGGTAAAGATGAACCAAAAGGACATGCAGAAGCTGTTGATCCGCGCAGGATACGAGGTCCTTGACATCGACATGGATTATTTTCGTCGTGATCCGGTGGCCCTGTTCAGGCCGTTGCACTGAAGGCAGGCGACATGTCCCCATGGAACGATATTCTGCTGGATGTCTATTTTCGCATTGTTCTGGAGGCGTTGGCCTTTTCCCCCCCTCCCCTGGCCTATCGCGCGATGGCGCCCACAGCTCATTTGTTCCGCGATTGGGAATCCTATGGCGCCTGGTACGAGCCTGGCATGTTCAAGAACGGATTGCGAAACCTGAAAAATGCAAGAATTTTTCCCAAGTCACGGGTACGAACGGCATTAAAGGATTATCTTCGGTTTGAAAGCAGGTTTGTTCTCGAAAACATCTGGCTCAGAAAACATAAAAAACAATTCGTCCTTCATTCTTTTGCAAACAAGGGCATGCGACGACTTGCAGCCCTTCTGCAGAATGAACCTTATGTTGTGGTCACAGCCCACACGTCCGCGCTCTATCTTCTTGTTTCATTGATTGATATATTGGGACACAAAAGCGGATTTGTATGCAACAACCCCATGAAGCAATCATGGGCCGGCGCCAATCCGGTGCAGCGCTCAGCCATAAAAACCATACGGGCCTGGACACAAACGCAGCCCTTCTTTTTTGTGGAAGAGGGCAAGGTAATGGAACGTGCTCGTGCCTGCATTCGCTCCGGTCAGTCTGTGATTATCCCTCAGGATGTTCTGGGATATTCGGAAAGAGGCGTAAAGGCCCGCCTGTTCGGAAGACAGGTCTGGTCTCCTGTGGGCGCCGCAAGGCTGGCATTTGATTTGGGCGTGCCCTTGCTTGTGGTTGTTGCAGGGGCGTGTCATCCTGCAGATCCATATGAAGTTTTTATAAAAAGGATACATACAACAGGCCGCATCGTTCAGGATGTGCAATGCGTTTTCGATCACATTGAGGCATTCATTCAAATGTGCCCAGCGTGCTGGGGTGGATGGCTTTATCTGGACAGGATGGCCGTTGGCAGTGTTTAGCCCCTTATCGCCCAGTTTTCTGTCACAAAAAACAAGAAAATCTGTTTGTACCGCCGGTACGCCTTATTTTATAGACTCACACGGAGACACAAAGAACACAGAGGAAGGGGCATGCTCCCGTTTCTTTAAAAAAAAATCCTTTGTGTGCTTTGGGCCTTTGTGTGAGATATTTTGGTTGCGGGTATCCGCGTTAGTATAGAAGAGCTGCTTTTTTGTGTCGTTCCAACACAGATTTCGTATAGAGATTTTGAACCTTCAATTTTAAATAAACTGGTCTGAAGTTTAATCCCAAGGTTTAAAGACACAATGGATTGGATAGCAGAAGCGCACGGCCAGAGGTTCCTGGCAAGGCCATACAGCGCAGGTGATAATGACGGGGTGTTGAACCTTTGGAAAACCGTGTTTCATAAAGATATGGACCTGGGAACCTGGCGCTGGAAATACCTTGAAAACCCTTATGGGCACAGGATATTTCTTTGCGCAGCCGATGACGGTGCGATTGTGGCCCTGTATGGCGGAATCCCGTATCGTTTCAATCTGGATGGAGAGGATGTAGAGATCATCCATCTCATGGATTTGATGTCCCATCCGGATTATCGGGGAAAGGGGCTTTTTGTGAGAACGGGCCATGCATTTTTTGATGCATACTGTAAAAAGGAGGGTGCGTCCTTTCTGTTTGGTTTCCCGGGCGCCCATCATTTCCAATTGGGTCAGAAGTATTTGGGATACGAGACGGTCAAGGCCGGATGTGTGTTTCTTGTAGCTGAAACCGCTGCCCTCGCCAAGAGGAAAAAATCCTTTGGAGGGAAAATCCAACCGCTTTCAACAGACCATGACACAGTCGATCCCATCTGGGAGGAGTGCAGGTCTCACTATCCCCTCAGCATAATCCGCGACGCAGACTTTGTCCGTTGGCGCTTTGATCAGCATCCCTCCAGAAAATACGAGATCTGGGGATGGCGCCCTTTTGCGCGAGGCGGCCCCCGGGCTTACGCGGTCTTTCAAACTCAGGACGATCATGCCTTGCTGATGGACATCTTGGCCTCCCCCGCGAAAAGCGACGCGGTTGACTTGGTTGCCCGCGTTGCGTCTTTATTTCAAAAAAGGGGCATACAACAGATTCATGCCTGGCTTCCATCAAATCATTTCTTGGCACAGGGGACGATTTCGGCAGGCTTCCATCGAGCCCCTGAACCCACCGGCATCATACCCGGCCTCCGCCTGTTCGACCATTCGCCTTCTCTGGATTGGATCAGCGACCATCTCTATTACACCATGGCCGATGCGGATCTGTTTTAGACATGATGCATCACATCAATAATTAGGGGGATAACTGTGAACCTAGTGCCGGGGCAGAAGAATTTTTCTTCCGCTCCGGGCCTCCGGGCTGGTCTCTTGAGTGACTTATCTGCGGGGGACACCCGCCTGCCAAGGTAAATTGAGCGTTCTTGCCAAGACTTTCGTCCCGTGGATCTGCGATGGCAGAAGGAAGTAACATGGGTAACAAGGCAATGGCGGGCAGGCTTGCCCCCTTTGGCATTCTCGACTTCGTCGAGCTGCGGC
>JAGHEC010000171.1 GCA_021159525.1 Deltaproteobacteria bacterium
CCCGGAGCACAAGAAAAATCTTCCTGCCCCGGTGGTACGGTCGCTGTTATCCCCCCAATTATTGAGCTGATGCGATTTTCTCATATCAGTGTATCAGGGAGATCTCAAGACCCCGTGAACGGTTACGTTCTCCTTTTGAAAAAGTCCACCGCCCGGCGGGGTAAGATATGCCCGGTCCCCGGCACGGACAGCGCTTGCCGGGGGTTGAGACGCGCGGCATCATCGCAGCCGTCTTACAGCCTCTAACGCGCTTTAGCGCAGCAGCACAAAACGCCAATGCATTGTCAAAAAGGAAATGCCCCGTGAAACTTCCGTTTGTCGTATCCATCCCTCACTGTTCAGGCCGGATACCTGAATCCATCCAGCCAACCCTTGCCCTCAGCCCTGAGGCGGTTGAAGAGTCCGTGGACTGGGGCACGCGGGAGGTCTTTGGCGCCCTCGATGCGGCCTCTGTGCTCTGTGCCTGCTGGAGCAGGCTGGTGGTGGATCTGAACCGAGACCCCGGGCGCAGAGACGCTAAGGGGGTTATCGCAACCATCGATTATTCCGGCCGACAGGTCTATCGTCAGGGGAAGGCCCCCGACACGACCCGGATCGAGGACCGCCTCACCCGGTACTACTGGCCTTACCATCTGGGCCTGAGGGAGGCATTAAAAAAAGATACTCGCATCAAAGGGCTGATCGACGGCCACTCCCTTTACGGCATTGGACCTTCCGAGGCCCCGGATCCGGGCATGCGGCGCAAGGACATTGTACTCAGCAACAACGGCGATCGCAACGGCGAGCCCACACGCGTTCTGGGACCGACCACATGCAGCGTCCATGTGCTGGACACGATGAGACAGGTCTTTATGGACGCCGGATTTTCCGTGTCCCTGAACGCCCCCTATACCGCAGGATTCATCACCGCCCATTACGGCCGCGCCCTGGCCGGGCAAGGCAGATTTGCGGTTCAAATCGAAATCAATCAGGATCTCTTTACCGAACCTGGAACCATCAACATCGTGCCGGAAAGACTGGCGGCTGTCGTGGATCGGATTCAAAACGCTTTCGAGGACTTGGCCTGCAGGATTTAGCCGGCTGCTTTTTCTCTTCCCCTTGGACTGTTTTTTTGTTATACTTATTAATTTATGGCGATTTGTCGTCCCTGTATTCCCGTATGGAACAAAGAGTTCCCGAAGCCTCCATGAAGAGCCGGGGTATGGGTACAGGTTTCACCTTGGAAGGGATTATACGATCATGAGGACGATCTTGAAACGGACACCAAGACGCTGGATACCGGCCTTGACTGCATGTATGCTAATTTCCCTGTTGCCCTGTTCTGTCCTGGCATTGGAAAAACAGATTGCCAATTCCCTCCAGATGACGTTTGTGCTGATGCCGGCAGGGACCTTCGCCATGGGGAGTCCGGCCGAGGAACAGGGCAGGAAGACCAACGAAACCCCCCACGAGGTGACCATCACCAGGCCCTTTTACATGCAGACCACCGAAACGACCGTAAAACAGTGGCGGGAACTTATGGGAAGTCCCTGGTTTTTCAAAAAGAAGGGCAAAGATCATATGCCTGTGACAGGGGTCTCATGGGACGACTGCGTGGAATTCATAAAGAAATTGAACGCCCGCAACGAGGGCGTCTACCGGCTCCCCACCGAGGCGGAATGGGAGTATGCATGCAGGGGCTCGAAGGCCGCAGTGTCTGGCTGGGGCAATCATATCGATTGCACCAAAGCCATGTATGCCAACAACACCCTCAAGCAAGACGATTGCGTGAAATGGGTCCGGGCAAAGGGATGGCCCACGGATCAGCCTGCCCCGGTCGGGAGTTACGCCCCCAATGAGTGGGGTCTGTTTGATATGGCCGGAAATGTCTGGGAATGGTGTCAGGACTGGTACGGCCCGTATCCAAAAGGGGCGGTTGTGGATCCGCAGGGCCCCCGGTCGGGGTCCGAGAAGGTCAGAAGGGGCGGCAGCTGGTACGGGCCCTGGCAAAGATGCCGGTGTGCCAACCGAAACTTCAGCCATCCCGCCAGCAGGTATCAAACCACCGGCTTTCGCCTGGTCAGAGAGGCTGAGCAATAATTGCCGGCTTGTCCTCTGTTTCAGCGTCATGCCAGATGTAGTTGATACGAAGGAGGCGTCTGATTTGATGGAATATTCCGTAAGCCCGGATGGAGAGCGGTTCGATCTCCCCCGGCAGCAGGATTACGAGAAAGAATATGAGAGACTCAAGGAAATCGTCAAGGCGAGGCGCTCAGAGGGATTCGAGATCGTGGTGGTCATGGGCCTCGGATTTGTGGGCGCGGTTATGGCCGGCGTGGTGGCGGACTCGGTAGACCGAGTCACCGGAAAACCCAACAAGTTCGTTATCGGCATGCAGCGGCCCAGCCCCCGCAGTTTCTGGAAGATTCCGCTTTTCAATCGTGGGATGTCGCCGGTCAAGGCCGAGGATCCTGAGGTGGCCCCGCTGATCGAGAGATGCGTCACACAGAAAAAAACCCTTACGGCCACCTTCACCTACGATGCCCTGAGCCTGGCGGATGTCCTGATCGTGGATGTGCAGTGCGATTTTCTCAAGGTGGAACTGGGTGATCTCAGGAAGGGCTTTGCCGAGATAGGGGCCCTTGAGGAGAGCTTCAAGATCATCGGTCAGCACATCTCGCCGCATTGTCTGGTCCTCATCGAAACCACTGTCCCGCCCGGGACCACCGAATATGTGGCCTATCCGCTGATCAGGAAAGGGTTCAAGGCCCGGGGCATCGAGGAGGAACCAGTGCTGGCCCACAGCTTCGAGAGAGTCATGCCCGGGAGGGAGTACGTCCGCTCGGTAAGGGATTTCTGGCGGGTGTGCAGCGGCATCAATCAGGAGAGCAGAGAACAGGTGACGCGTTTCCTCTCGGATGTCATCAATGTGGATCAATACCCCCTCACCGTCCTGGACCGCCCCATCGAGAGCGAGACGTGCAAGATCGTGGAAAACAGCTACCGGGCCGCCATACTGGCCTTTATCAATGAGTGGAGCCTTTTTGCCGAGACCAACGGCGTGGACATCGTCAAGGTGATCGAGGCCATCAAGGTCCGACCCACGCACAACAACATCCTTTTTCCAGGCCCGGGCATCGGCGGGTACTGCCTTCCCAAGGACGGGGGCCTGGGCCTGTGGGCCTACAAGCACCTCATGGGGTTTGAAAACGACATCTTCAAGATCACCCCCGAGGCCATCAACATCAACGACACCAGGGCGCTCCATGCGGCCCAGCTCGTGCGCGACGCCCTCAGGAACATGGGACGCATCGTGGCCGCCTCCCAGGTTACGCTCTTGGGGGTCTCCTACCGGGAGGATGTGGGTGACACGCGTTACAGCGGGTCCGAGATTGTGGCCCGCAAGCTGACGGAGATGGGGGCGGATATCAAGGCCCACGACCCCTATGTCCAGCACTGGTGGGAGCTGGAGAAACAGGATTCCTACCCGGCGGCAGGGGTAAGCTGGTCGCGTTTTTTCCGCAATCAGGACCACCTGTCCGAATTCAGGATGACGCCGGACCTGGAAACGGCCCTCAAGGGGTCCGAGGCCGTGGTCCTGGCAGTCCGGCACCGGCCCTATCTGGAACTGGACCCGGACCAGGTGGTCCGCATGGCTGGCGGTCCCCTGGCCGTGGTGGACTGTTTCGGAATCCTGGACGACGCCAGGATCGAGCGCTATTTTGAACTGGGCTGCGAGGTCAAGGGAATGGGCCGCGGCCACATCAACAGGATAAAAGACAGGGTGCGCAGGAGAAAGATGCAGGAGGCAATTCGATCGTAACAGCTCAATAACCCGGGGCAGGGGGGTTTTTCTGACGCGACTGCCGGGAGGGCGCCGTCTCTTTGTGACTTATCAGTGGGGGAAGCCGCAGCTCGACGAAGTCGAGAATGCGGAGGGGGCAAGTGCCCCCCGCAGATAAG
>JAGHEC010000326.1 GCA_021159525.1 Deltaproteobacteria bacterium
GAAATATGTTGGGCCATGTACAACGGCAGATGAATCAGGAGTCGAACCGGCAGGCCGAAACCGCAAAGGGGCTGCAAAAGGTCACGCAGACCATCACAAGAATCTCCGACGAGATGCAGCGAAACGTCATGGAGATGCGGATGGTCCCTGTCCGCACTGTTTTCCAGAAGTTCCCCAGGATTGTCCGGGATATTTCACGAAGGACCGGCAAGAAGGTTGACATCATTCTCCAGGGCGAAGACACCGAGATCGACAAGGGAATCGCCGAGGATATCGGAGACCCGCTGGTCCATATCATCCGCAATTCGGTGGATCACGGTATCGAGCGGCCCGAAGCCCGCCTGAAGGCGGGAAAACCGGAACGTGGAACCGTCATCTTGAGGGCGGCCCATGAGGGAAACCTTATCGTCATTGACATTATTGACGACGGGGCCGGGATGGATCCGGATGTCATCCTGAACAAGGCCCTGGAAAAGGGCATGATTACCCCTGAAAAGGCCGGGGAGATGAGCCGGGAAGCAATATTCAACCTGATCTTCATGCCCGGTTTCAGTACGGCCGGGGAGATCACCGATATATCCGGCCGGGGGGTCGGGATGGACGTGGTGAGGACCAATCTCAGTAAATTAAAGGGAAATGTCAGGGTGACTTCCGACCTCGGCCGGGGGACGCATGTTCGTTTGGAGGCGCCCCTGACCCTCGCGCTCATTGAGGCCATGCTCGTGGGTTCCGGAGGCAATATGTATGCGATTCCAGTTGAGGCGATCAGGGAGACGCTAAAGGTGAAGGCCTCCGAGATCAAATCCTTGATGAAGAAGAAGGCCTTTGTCCACCGTGGGGATGTGCTCGGTCTCGAGATGCTCTCTCACCTCATCAATCCTTCACAGAACGGTCATGGAACGGAAAAGGGCGAAGATATTCCCGTCCTCATCCTGGAGGCGGGAAGTGAACGCATCGGGATCGCGGTGGAAAGGCTTTACCGGAAAGAGGAGATTGTCATCAAGCCCTTGCCCGATTACCTGGCCGGGCTTCCGGGACTTTCTGGGGCATCCATCATGGGTGACGGCAAGGCCATCCTCATACTGGAACCGGCCGAACTGATCGCCATGGCAACCCGTCGCTAAGCAATTGAAGAAGATGCAAAAAGCCCTCTTGCAAAAGACCGAGGCCCTGGCCGGCGCGCTGAAGAAGATGCAGGACCATCAGGCGGAAGCCGAGCAGGAATTGAACGAGGCCAGAAGGATGCAGGACAGTCTTCTTCCCAAGCCTGCCAATCACGGATGCGGTTTCAAATTCGAATTCATGGTTGAGCCTTCAGAGAAAATGGGAGGCGATCACATCGATATCATTGATATGGGAGGATCCAGAAAGGGAGTGTTCCTCTCCGATGTTTCGGGGCACGGGATGCCGGCCGGCTTTATCAGCGGCATGGTTCATGCTTACTTGCACGCGCGATTCGATCCGGGTGTGAACATCGCCTCATTTGTACGAAGGCTCAACGATTACATGTATCATTATACCCCGCCGGAGATCTATCTGGCTGTCTTTACGGGGGTGCTCGATATGGAAACGGGCGACCTTGAATATATTCTGGCGGCCCTCCCCGAACCCGTGATGTATAGAAACGGGAAAGGGGCCTGTTTCCTGCCGGGATCCGAATCCCCCGTACTGGGGCTTTACCAGGATATTTCGTGTCCGATATCCCGGATCCGGCTCGACGCGGGGGATGCCCTCTATGTGTATTCCGACGGCCTGAGCGACCCCTTTTCCGATCCGGATGCCGATCCCGTCTCCATGGAGATGCTGATAGCGCGATATCACCTCAATCACCGGAAAGAAGGCCTGAGATGGTTCTTGAACCAGGCTGTCATGCACAATGGAAAGGAATTGCCAAGCGACGACTTGTCTATCCTGTTGATCAGTCGTGATGCTTAGGACCTGAAGACGATGAACGGCAAATTGATGATTGTCGAAAATGAGGCAGGGACCCGTTTATGGATGGCGGAACTACTGAGGTCCAATGGTTATGAGATCCGTGAGGCATCCTCTTTTCATGAGGCCCTGAGACTGCTGGACCGGGAGGAGATTGATATGGTGATCTCCAGCGTCGGGATGCCGGACGGATCAGGCATTGAGTTAGCCGAGGTCGTAAAGAAAAGGCGACCCCGGACCAGGCTGGCCCTTATGGCCGGAGACGATGTCGAGGCCCATGCCATCAAGGGAATCCGATCGGGTGCGGATTTCTATCTCACGAAACCGTTTGCAGGGGTGGATCTCCTGGAAACTGTTCAAAATATGGCAGAGTTGAAACCGGAAGCCGCAAGGATCGACATTGATGGAGCCCGTCCGGGATGGTATGAGTTTGTTATTACGTCATCAGAGGATGCCCTGATCAGGCTCCAGTCGTTTCTCAATGCCATCCTGAAAAACGTCCTTGACGAGGAACGATTCTGGGATGTGCATTTTGCGATCAGCGAACTGGGCCGGAACGCCGTGGAGTGGGGCAACCGCTTTGACATCGAATCCGTGGTAAAGCTCTCGATCGGGATTAAGGACAATGCCGTGACCATTAAGATTGAAGATGAGGGAGATGGGTTTGACGTGCGGCAGATCCTTCAAACGCTTGAGGCAACACCCCTCCCGGAGCTGGAAGAGAAACGCATGGCTGAATCCAAACGGCCGGGCGGTATGGGAATTCGTATAATCAATGAGACTGCCGACCGACTTATCTTTAACAAAGAAGGAAATATGGTCTTGATGCAATTTTTTGCCGGGGATTAGCGCATGGAGCCTCTCAGTTTTCAGCGTCTCGCCGAGGGCGTCAGAGACAATACCCTCCTGCCCTCCTTACCCGCGGCAGTGCTTGCCGCTCAACGACTCGTCAACAATCCGGAAAGCTCCATAAATCAGATCGCATCTCTGCTGGAAGCCGATCCCTCGATGACGTTAAAGCTACTTAAAGTCGCCAACTCCGCCTATTACGGAATGAGACGCAGGATCGACAGCATCGTGACGGCGCTGATCGTCCTGGGTCTCAGAACAACCAATCAACTCCTTCAAACCGTGGGGATCATATCCGCGTTTTCCGGTCGGGTTGAGCCCGATTTCCTCCAGGATCTTACAAGCCGCTCGGTCCTTGTGGCCATGGCCTGCTCCGTCATTGCCGATGTCGCGGGATCGCGATTCAACGGCGTCGAGTACACGGCAGGACTGCTTCATGACATGGGACATGCCGCGATCCACGTCATTGCCCCGGAACATGCGGGGTTGTTGAAAGAAATGGGAGATCCTTTCACCATGGGATGTGAGAAAGAACAGGCCCTCATCGGGGCGGACCACTGTCAGGTCGGAAAGCTTCTGGCCGAGGCATGGGGTCTTCCTGATATCGTCGCCGAATGTATGGCGACCCACCATCGGTCACTGGACGGGGATAAGAAATTAACCATCCCCGGCCTTGTTCGGTTTGCGGTCTATCTAACGCCCTGTCTCGCCCGGGAAGAACCAGGAGAAACAGCCCATGTCCCTTTACCGGAAGGGCATTTTGCGTCCGTCCTATCACTGGATGATATTCTCCATGCAGTGAAAGATCGCCTGGATGAGGTCGGAGAAATTAAAGACCTTCTCATCAGTTAATGCAAAGCTTCCCGGTGCGGTCAATGCCGATCTGCCATCCGGGCATCAATATACGTTTGTCGAACAATCAATTTGATGATGGAAAGGGAAGAGCGGTTTTTTTACAGGAACATTGTTTTGATTGTCCTGCGCGTAACAGCTCAATAAATGGGGGCAGAAGGGTTTTTCTGACGCGACTGCCGGGAGGGCGCCGTCTCTTTCGCTGTTATCCCCCTAATTATTGAGCTGATACTCCTGCGCGATATCTTTTAAGGAAAACCCCAATTCCTTCATCTTTGCATAAAAGTTCTTCTTGTGCATGCCGGTAATTTCAAGGGCCTTTTGAAGCTTTCCGCCCGAGGCCATCAGGATCTGGAAAAAATACTTCCTGTCAAACGCATTAAGCGCCCTGGCTTTTTCCCTTTGATAGGAGCCAATCGTCTTACAGCCCTTGATCCCGATGCAACGCGCGACATCACGATACCGGATCTCGCCATCCGGCGACAGATCGCAGAGCAGGTGGATCGTATGTTTTAATTCTCTTACATTGCCCGGCCATTCATGGTCGGTGAGGGCGGAAATGACATCCTGCGAAACATGAAAGGAGCGGTTACGCTGTGAGGCCAGGATCTCCAGGAAGTGCCAGACAAGCGGAGGAATATCTTCGGGATGCTTTCGGAGCGGAACGGTCCGGATACCGGCTCCGCGAACCCGGTAATAGAGATCCGTTCTGAATCGATTCTCCCGGCACATCTTTTCAAGGTCGCGGTTTGTGGCCGCGATGATCCGGATATCCGCCATGCGCAGCTCGGACTCCCCGACCTTCGTGTATTCACCCGTATCCAGGAACCGGAGGAGTTTGGATTGCAAAGATAAAGGCAATTCTCCGATTTCGTCGAGAAAGAGGGTCCCGCCTTCTGCTGACCCGACATAGCCCCTCGTGCTCCTCTTGGCATCGGTAAATGCGCCGGAGGCATGGCCGAACAACTCGCTTTCCGCGATACTGCCGAGGGTGGCGCAGTTGACGGGCAGGAAAGGCCTGTGTTGCTTCCTGCTCTGATCGTGTATTTCTCTTGCAATCAACTCCTTGCCGGTCCCGGTCTCCCCTTCAATGAGCACCGGCAGGTCCGAAGCCGCCAAGCGGGAAATCTCTCTCTTCAAGTGTTGGCAGGCGCGAGAGATGCCGACGATAGGGCTGCCGTGCGTTCTGTTCCGGGCATTTTCCATCAGTGCCCGCTGGACTCTCATTGAATACAGGGCCGCGTAAACCATGTAAACGACCTGTTCGATGCTGAAGGGCTTAAAGAGAAAATGAGAGATTCCCATGTCCTTGCAGGCGTTAATCCTGGCCTCATTTGGTTTCCCGGTCATCATCAC
Organism: Deltaproteobacteria bacterium; assembly: GCA_021159525.1. Lineage (GTDB taxonomy): Bacteria > Desulfobacterota > DSM-4660 > Desulfatiglandales > Desulfatiglandaceae > AUK324. The sequence goes on from JAGHEC010000326.1 coordinate 4,990, forward strand.
GATCTCGACATTCATCAAATTGTTTTTTATCTGGGAGGCGACCTGGATGCCGTCCATTTCAGGCATAAGGATGTCCAGGAGAACGAGATCGAAATCCTGACGATTTAGAAGAAGGAGGGCCTTGCCGGGGGAATCACACACATGCACATCATACCCTTCCCTCCTCAGGCCGACCGAAATCACATCCAGGATGCCAGGCTCGTCATCAATCGCCAGAATTCGCGCGCGCTGTTTATTGTTCGATCCCATAACTTCTCCCCGGTTCTGAAGGGTTTAGGGCCCTGAAAAGCGCCGGCAGGCTTAGGCACTGTCTACGTCGACATACTAATTTAAGCAATTTATGTGCCACTTCGGATCAATATCTCCTGAAGGAGAAACATGTTTCGTATCGCCTCAATAATTAGGGGGATAACTGCGAACCTAGTGCCGGGGCAGGAGAATTTTTCTTCCGCTCCGGGCCTCCGGGCTGGTCTCTTGAGTGACTTATCTGAGGGGGACACTTGCCCCCTCCGCATTCTCGACTTCGTCGAGCTGCGGCTTCCCCCACTGATAAGTCACAAAGA
>JAGHEC010000328.1 GCA_021159525.1 Deltaproteobacteria bacterium
CCATCCGAAGGATGGGGAGTCCGAGCAAAGCGAGGACAAACCGGGGACCCATCCGAAGGATGGGGTCTGAGTCGAGCGAAGCGAGCGAAGAAGAGACGGCGCCCTCCCGGCAGTCGCCTCAGAAAAACCCTTCTGCCCTTATTTATTGAGCTGTTGCGTCGATAGCTTGCCATGTCTGAATTGGAACAAAGACTCCTGCAGGCCAGGGAGCTTTCCTGGAGCCGTTTCGGGAAGCAGATTACCTTTTATCTGCCGGGGATGATCTCCTACAACGGTCTCAGGGGGGCCTATCCCGGGATCTCCATTACCGGGGCCCGGTGCGATCTCATGTGCGATCACTGCCAGGCCAAGATCCTGGCGCCTATGCCGGCGGCCACGTCCCCGGGGGCCTTGATTGATTTGTGCAAAAGCTTTCAGGACAGGGGGTATGTAGGGGTCCTCATCAGCGGGGGATCTGACAAAAACGGGCGGCTTCCCTGGTCGCGTTTCATTCCGGCCATTCAAAAGATAAAGCAAGAGACCGGGCTTTATGTCTCCATCCATTGCGGCCTTCTGGACCTGGATGGGGCCAAGGCCTTGAAAGAAGCGGGAGTGGATCAGGCCCTTCTGGATGTGATTGGAGACGATGAGACCTACCGGACCGTCTGCCATGTGGATTTCGGCATCTCCCGCATTCTCTCTACTCTCGAGGCCTTGAGCAAGGCCGATCTCCCCATGGTCCCGCATGTTATCTGCGGTCTTTACAGGGGCGAGATGAGAAGTGAGCCCAAGGCCCTTGAGATGATCGCCCGATTCCCGGTCGAGCAGTTGGTGATAGTATCCCTTATGGCTATCCGGGGGACGCCCTTTGAAAGGGTTCGAACGCCCGATGCGCAGGATGTGGCGGAGATTATTGTCGCGGCGAGAAACCTGATGCCGCATGTCCGCACAAGCCTTGGTTGCGCCAGGACCCGAGGGGATGAAACCGTGGAACTGCTGGCCCTGGAGGGGGGCGTCAACCGGATGGCCCTGCCGTCTGATAGAGTGATTGAACGTGCCAGGGAAATGGGCCTTGAGATCAGGTATCAGCGCACCTGCTGTTCGGTAGGGGCCGATTTTTCTCATACGTGCTGGTAAAGGATCCGGTCATCAGGCCCCCGGTTCACGCGCGCCGGGATTCAACTTACCTGTATCTCCCGGCCAAATCGTTCCCGCGCCTCAGCCAACTGGCTGAGCCATTCAGGATCGGCCTTGATGTTGGGTATAACTGCAGATCCTGATATGCCTTTGCTCTTGAAATGATCTTTCAAGGCGGCTTCACGCTGGGCCCGATTTGCATGCAGCTTTTCCCGATATGTCAGGATGCGGTTTTCAATGGCCGCGGTATCGGCCCCGACCACACGAGAAAGGATCTCCAGCATCGGCCGATTGTCCCCATCCGGGGTCAGCCGCTTGAGGGATTCCCTCCGGAGGGCCGAAACGGCCTCCACATGTCGATCAGGGCCAAGTGCCTCAATCTCCTCCTTGAGACGCTGTGCATCAATAAACCCGTCCACATATTGTTGGATGAATGCTCTTGCCTTTCCCTCGAGCTCGCGGCGCATGAAGGTTGCCTTGTCTTCCTCGGTTACCTCCACCTTCTTGGCCTTCTCCATGATGATGTCGAGGGTACTCCGAATCTCTCCCATAAACCCGTCTACCTCCTTGTTCCTTTATGGCGGCGGCTCACAGGGGGCGGGGACAGCCCCTATAGCCCGTTTCTGTCTTTTTCCCGTCTCCGGTATGGCTTCGCAGTCACCGGATCTGTAACCGTTCACGGGGTCTTGAGATCTCCCTGATACACTGATATGAGAAAATCGCATCAGCTCAATAATTGGGAGGATAACAGCGACCGTACCACCGGGGCAGGAGGATTTTTCTTGTGCTCCCTCCGGGGCGTAGGCCAGCTACGGGCCGGAGACCGGCAGTCGCGTCAGAAAAACCCTCCTGCCCCGGGTTATTGGGCTGTTACGTGAGGCGGACAATCCCAAATTTGACCAAAAATCACCCGTGAACGGTTACCCGGATCTTTTGTCGGGTCGCGGCTTAAAAACCGGTTTCACCAGTGGTTCACGGCCGGGTGATGGCCCGAAAAAGGGCAGCCGGGGGATCCCCTCACACGGGTCAGCCCAGTCTGAAGGCCTCCATGACGCGATCGTGGAGCACAGGCCTGAAGGCCCGGATCTTTTTATTCTCTCGAGTGGGATAAACCCGGTTGGTCAAAAAGATGATGATGACATCCTGTTTCAGGTCCATCCAAAGGGAGGTTCCGGTAAACCCCAAATGACCTACGCTCGTTTCCGAAAAATGCCTGCCCGCGCTTGAATTGACCGGGGAAGGGGTATCCCAGCCCAGTGCCCAGGTGCTTTCCCGGACCCTGTCCTGGCGGGTAAAAAATTCTCTGACCGTGTCCGGTTTCAGATAGTCGCTCCTCTCCCCCCGCCAGTGTTCCCTTAAAAGATTCGCCAGCTCATAAACGGTTGCCGCGGTTCCAAATAATCCCGCATGCCCGGAATATCCCCCCAAGGCCCAGGCGTTCTCGTCGTGCACAGATCCTTGAATGATCCTATTTCGCCAGGGGCAACTCTCGGTGGCCGCAAAATGATCCCGGTTGAACCGACCCGGCAAGCCATCCCTGAAAAACCCGGCATCCTTGAGACCCAGAGGGCCATAAAACGCCGTCTCCAGGAACCGGGGCAGATCCATCCCGCTCCTTGCTTCGATTATCCACTCCAACACCATGAACCCCAGATCGCTGTAGAGGGCCTGTGTGCCGGGCGGATATACAAGAGGAAGGGCAAGCAGTTTTTGCCTCAGGACGGTCTTTCGTTCAGCGGGCTCGTCCTGATCCAGGTCCAGATAAAACGGCTTCCAGTCTGCCAGTCCTGCTGCATGGTTCAACAGGAATCGTGAG
>JAGHEC010000323.1 GCA_021159525.1 Deltaproteobacteria bacterium
CTGCCCGCCATTGCCTTGTTACCCATGTTACTTCCTTCTGCCATCGCAGATCCACGGGACGAAAGTCTTGGCAAGAACGCTCAATTGGCCTTGGCAGGCGGGTGCCCCCCGCAGATAAGTCACTGAAGATACCAGCCCGGAGGCCCGGAGCACAAGAAAAATTCTTCTGCCCCGCCACTAGGTTCGCAGTTATCCCCCTAATTATTGAGGTGATACCTCAAAAGGAAAAAATACAGTAAATATGGTCCCGCCCGATGCATAGCAGTCAGCGGCCTGTGCGCAAAAACGGCACAGGGATATCCTTCCGGGGCAGAGATCGGAGTCCAGAGGAATATACCGACATCTCACCGAACTCATGTCAACCCTGAAATGATAGCGCTCCGAAAAGATCTTCATGCGCAACAGATCGGCCCCCTTGCCCCCGGCATTGAAGTCAAACTCCCGCTTGGTGGAGTAATCCATGGTCTCCTGGGTCACAAAAAAGCCCTCAAAGATACGCCTCTGATTCTCTAGGGTGATCCCAACCCCATAATCCTGGACCACAAGCTCCAGGCCGTTCGCCCTCTCGTGGCACTTGATCGTTATTTTCCCTTCATCCGGGGTATTCTCCACCGCGTTTTTAATAAGCCCCACCACCGTTTTCCGGAGGGGATCCTCGGGAATCCGGACAGGTCGGACCGGTTCGAGACGGGTTTCGATATGCACATCTCGATGGCGAAAGCGAGGTCGCATCGCCTCAAGGGTTTCAGCAATAAACGGACTTAGCAGGATCTCCTGGTAGACATCCTCTTTAGGCCGAAAGACCGCATCAATGCGTCTCCCGATCCTTTCCACCAAAGGTCCCTCGCCCACCTCATCCGCCACAAGGGCCTCCAATTCATCGGCACACTCATCCAGCAGGAGGGTCAGCACGCGATAGGCATCATAATGGCGCTCTCGCATGATGTCTTCCACCTGATACTGCATCTCCAGTATCCGCTCCAGATTGCGCTCAGCCCGATCGATAGTGGGCCGGTAGGTCTCCGGGGGAAGGGAGGCAAGCCTTTTTTCCAGAATGCTCAGCGAGGCCCTCAAGACCGCCAGGGGGGTCCTCAATTCGTGAGACAGGTGATTGATGACCTTGCCCTTGGCCCGGTTCAGGCTGGCCACCTCGTTGTATGCCTCTTTGATCTCCTGGGTAACCCGGGCGTTTTCAATGGACAAGGCCACGGTCCCGGATATCATGCTCAGCAGCTCGATGTCTGTCTCGTCAAACTCCCCCTGCTTCTTGTTCATGGCGCAAAGGACACCGATGATGCGGTCCCCGCTTCTGAGCGGGACATCCAGCAGACTCCTGGTGGTGAATCCGGCCTGTCTGTCGATAACCCTGTAAAAATCTGGCTCCTTGGATATGTCCTTTACAATCACGGGCTGAGCGGTGCGGATGACCTTCCCGGACACCCCCTTGTCCGCGGGAAACCGAATCTCTTTGAGAAGCTGTTCCGCTGCCTCGCTGTCATGCACGGCTGACCTGAAATAGAGTTCGTTCCGCTCCTCGTCCAGGAGGATGACAAGGGCCCCTTCCACATCGACAAGGGCCTTGATCTTGGCGCCGATAAAGTCCAGCAGATCATCCAGATGGGGATGGCTGTGGAGGGCCAAGCTGGTTTCCAGGAGGGCCTCGTTGTTGCGTCTCATCCGCTTTTCGTTTGTAATATCCCGCAAAAGAACCAACTCTCCGGATGGGCTCTCCTCATTTTCCGAGAAAACAGCCGCTCTGAAGACCACATCCAGGATTCGACCGTCTTTGGTGAGCCGCTGGGTCTCCTGCCTGAGAATAATCTTTTCCTGGAAAAGTCTCTTAATGTTTTCAGATGTTTCGTGTTCCAGGCCCGGCGGAATATAAGGGATTTTTCTCCCCTTCAGTTCCTCAAGTGTCCAGCCAAAAATCTGGGTGAAGGCAGGGTTCAGATAGGAAACGCGGCCGTCAAGAGAAAATACCACGATGGGATGGGGAACAAAGTCCAGAAGGGTCTTGTAGCGCTTTTCAGATTCCCGCAAGGCCTTCTGAATCTTGAACCTGCCGGTCACATCGCGTGCGATACCGCGGAAACCAATCACCTTTCCGGCATCATCCACGATCTGGCTGGCCGAAAGCTCGACGATCCGCTGCTGCCCATTCTTGTCAATAAACTCCCATACCATGTCGGATACGGCCTGACCGGTTCGATACAACTTCCGGAAGGTCTTGGCCGCGATATCCGAATAGGCCTCGCTCATGAATTTGGAAAAATTCTGAAACTGGATTTCCTCCTTGGGATAACCGAAAACCTTGCAGAGCGAATTATTGAAATAGAGGAAATTTCCGTGAATATCAACCTCATAGACCCCATCGGATATATTTTCGATAAAGGCCTGATACCGCTCGCTGGATACCCGGTCACATGATAGGAGGCCGTGCCGGGCCACACCCCCACGGTCTAAAACCAGACCCTCTTGGCCCGGTCCCTTTTCTGCAAGATCTTTTTGTCCTGTGATGTCAGGCCCCTTTTCCCCCATAAAGGCTCCCAAGCTGTTCAGAAAAACCAGGGGCAAGCACATTACCCCCGGCGGGCGGGATGTCAGACGCCCACTATTTCCCACACGGTTTCAATGGGTTAATCTTTTATAATGCATCGCAAAGCTGTTGTCATCATAATTCCAACGCGGGCTGCGCCCACAACCCGGCGAAAGCCATGTTTGGATCCTGCGACAGAAAAGCAATCTCTCTTGAATGTAACAGCTCAATAAATGGGGGCAGAAGGGTTTTTCTGACGCGACTGCCGGGAGGGCGCCGTCTCTTTGTGACTTATCAGTGGGGGAAGCCGCAGCTCGACGAAGTCGAGAATGCCAAAGGGGC
>JAGHEC010000160.1 GCA_021159525.1 Deltaproteobacteria bacterium
CACCATCTTTGCTTTGCCGTCGCGCAACCTTAAACATGAACCCAACATTATCATCTCTGTGGAAGATTATCCCAACCAGTTTTCCAATCGGGAATCCCTGGATCTTGTGGTGACCGAATACGGGGTGGCATCCATGAAGGGGCGGACCACGCGTGAGCGGGCCCTGGCGCTCATTGACATCGCCCACCCGGATGACCGGGCCGAACTGGTGCGTCTTGCCAAAAAGCAGCATCTCTTGTTCGCTGAACAGCGCTACCTGGTGGAATCAGGGCGCTTGTATCCGGAGGGACTGGCCTGTGAACACTTGTTCAAGGAGGGGCTTTTGGTTCGTTTTCGGGCCATCAAGCCCTCTGACGTAGATGAGATGCGCCGGCTCTTTTACCGTTTTTCAGATACAGCCGTCTATTATCGCTATTTTTCACCCATCAAGACCATGCCCCATGCCAAGATGCAGGAGTATGTGAACATCGATTACCGGCAGACCATGTCCATTGTGGGATTGATCGGTGAACCCGGGGAAGGGCGCATCGTTGCCGAGGGCCGGTATGTGCGTCTCCCCGATATCCCCTACGCAGATGTGGCCTTTGTGGTGGACGAGAACTACCAGGGAAAGGGCATTGGTAAATTTCTGTTTGAAATGCTCGTGAACATCGCCAAGAAGAGAGGAATCGAAGGATTTAGAGCCGATGTGCTGGGCACCAACACATCCATGCTCAAGGTCTTTGAATCTTTTGCGGACGGACCGATCCAGGCCGTAATGGAAGGCGGGATCTATCAGTTGACCATGCCTTTTTCCCTGCATAAGGACGAGGGGTAAATGGGGTTGACGCAATGCCGCGAATCATCGATATGCAGGAGGGCCGGCGCCTCCTGGCAGCAAAGCGGGCCTTTCATAATTGGACCAGCCGGTTTCACGAGGATTTGGGCCCGGATACCCTCCTGGGCGATTTATCCCTCAAGACCCTCTCCTTTCTCGCGCAGGGAAGAGATAGCGGCGCCTTTTATCTGTACGATCTTATTATGAGGCTCAAAAACCTGGGATCGGGATTTGAATTCCATGAGCTTGATTCCAAGAACAAGATGGCAGTGATGGACATCCATCTGTTTCTCCTGGACCGGATCCGATTTGAATGCATGAAGCGGCTCGGCTGGCTGGAGAGCTATCCGGGTGAAGATCTGGCCCTGATGGACCTCGTTGTGCAGTTTGACAGACTTGCGCCGGGACTTCAGGCACGCATACCTCTGCTTAGTCCCAATCATCCTGAATACCCCCGGTTCGCTGAGGCGACCGCGTTTGACAGGGAGGGGGTTATCAGGAGGCTTATACCGAGACTGGTGAAAAAAATGGGAGACTACGCGGATATCTTGTAGACTTTATCCCCTTCCCGCACCCTTTCGCTGACTTTCACCCCTATAAGGTCGCCGGCCTTGGCCTGATCCACAGGCTGATTGTCCACCTCCATGCTGGCGATGGTTTCTGTGAAATCGGTGGTGTGGCCCTTGTATTTGAGTATGTCTCCCTTCTGGATGGTTCCCTGGGTGATCTCCAGGGCTGCTACGCTCGGCTTGGCGAAAAACTTGACAACGACCCCAACCTGTTCCTCGGGCATGGCAATACCTCCTTGTCTTTGACGTTCAAGCGTTAATCGTATCACCTCAATAATTAGGGGGATAACTGCGAACGCAGTGCCGGGGCAGAAGAATTTTTCTTCTGCTCCGGCACTAGGTTCACTGTTATTCTGCTAATTGTTGAGCTGATATGTGCGATGGGAATCTCCAGGGTTTAATTCCCCGCAGCTTGCGCCAAGAAAGATAAAACACCCATTCTGCATCTTTTCATTAGCCCCTTTTACAGGGATTGTCAAGGGGCGTGCTTTGAGCATCCAAGGCCATGGCTTTTCCATTGTGGATAGCCCTGTCTGCAAGCCGGGTTTGAGGTGCTGTTAAATCTTGAGCGTTAAGGGTCGGTAATATGGGTGGTTCTTTTTGAGCGGAGGGGTAGAAAAAGCTTTATTGGGGCCGTGTTCCCTTGGTGTGTGACAGGCAAGATGTCAGGCGCCGATTTGGAATGTGGATGTATCCTGGCTATGGTGATCAAAGATAAGCACCAGGACATTTTGGTCTTCCTCCCGGCGGTAATGGACCTCATCTGCTATTTTTCTCACGAAAAAGGCCCCTAATCCCCCAATCTGTCGTTCGGAGAGTTGAGCGCCCACATCCGGATTAGGGACTTCGAGAATATTAAAGGGGACGCCGATGTCGCGAATTTCTATTATCAATCGGTCATTTGCTGTCTGACACGCGATGGATACAGGGCCTTCCGCGTCAGGGTAGGCATAGCTGAAGATATTAACAAGGACTTCCTCTACGGCTAATTCGATTTTCCTCACCCTCCGGGCCGGCAGATGGGCGAACTGGGCCTGCTTGGCCACAAACTGCGTCAGCCTTTGCAGATTTTCCATTCTGGCCAAGGAGGTTATCTCTGGCATAAAAGAGGGCCTTATTCCATTAAACCACGTCTCTTCAAGATCCTATGTTTCTTTAAGGGCGGCCTCTGAGGACCCGCACACCGGTATAATCGTGTTGAAACCGGAGATCTCGAAAATCTCCTTAACCGCATCCTGAAGGGCGCAAAGAACCAGGCTGCCCTGTTGGCCCTTTAGATTTTTGGCAATGGTCAGGATGCTTCTGAGCCCAGCGCTGCTGATATATTCAAGCTCTTCCAGGTCAAGGATGATGTGGGTTTCTCCTGAATCGATCCAATCCAAGATGCGCTTTTCAAACTCAGGCGCTGTGACCGCATCCATTCTTCCCCTCACAGCTACCATAAACCGGCCGTTATCTTTGCCCGTATTCTCTATTTCCATATACTCCTCCCCTGTGGTTCGATGGATGTGGGTTCCTCTGATTTGCACTGTCTGCTTAGGCCGAGGGAGTATAGGATATCTATCCCTGTATGTCAAAACCCGTGTCGCCCGATCACTTAACTTTCCGCTGGCTTCCAGCACCTGACCAAGTGGTTTCCCCCAACTCGGTAAAAGGCAACCGGCTCTTCCCGACAGCGGACCTCGGCATACGGACACCTTGCCTGGAACTTACACCCCGGGGGTGGATCCAGGGGACTAGGCACCTCTCCTCCCAGGGAGCTCAGTCCCCTTTTTGCCCCCGCTTCAGGCCGCGGCACGGCCGAAAGGAGGGCCTGCGAGTAGGGATGGCAAGGGCTTTCAAACAAATCATCCGCATCCGCATATTCCATAATCTGTCCCAGGTACATGACCGCCACCCGGTCGCTCAGGTATCCCACGACGTTCAGGTCGTGGGAGATGAAGAGGTAGCTGAGCCCGAGCCGGTCCTGAAGATCTTTCAGGAGATTGATGATCTGGGCCTGGATACTGACGTCCAGGGCCGACACCGGCTCGTCACAGATGACCAGGGAAGGTTCCACGCTCAAGGCCCGGGCAATCCCCGCCCGCTGGCGCTGGCCCCCGCTGAACTCATGGGGATAACGGTCAGCACTCCCCGCGGACAGGCCCACCATCTGAAGGAGTTCTTCCAGCCGTTCCCTACGGGCGCCCTTTGAAAGCCTCATCTTTCTCAGGCCTTCCTTGATGGTCTGACCAATGGTCATACGCGGATTTAAAGATCCGTAGGGGTCCTGAAATACAATCTGCATCTCCTTTCTCAACGCGTTCAAGTCGCGGGGCGGAAGATGGGTGATGTCCCGACCCTCATAGACAATCCTCCCTGCATCAGGTTCCAGGAGCCGCAACACGAGTCGGGCCACGGTCGATTTGCCGCACCCGCTCTCGCCCACCAGACCGAGGGTCTTCCCCTTGGGTACAGCCAGATCAATGTTGTCAACGGCCTTCACCCATCCGGCCACCCGCTGGAAAAACCCGCGGCGGACCGCAAAGTACTTCTTGAGCCCTTCCACATGGAGGCTAATCTCGCTCATAAGGTTCTACTCATGGTTTGCGCGTGTGGGTTGGATGACGTCTTTTCCCCTGCATCATTTTTTTGTAACCGTTCACGGGGTCTTGAGATCTCCCTGATACACTGATATGAGAAAATCGCATCAGCTCAATAATTGGGGGGATAACAGCGACCGTA
>JAGHEC010000469.1 GCA_021159525.1 Deltaproteobacteria bacterium
AACCTACATTATTTGCAGCAACGGTGGTTGTTTTTATAATCAACCCCAAAACCATATTTACCCTTATGAATCGAACACGTAAAATCAAAGGGTTAGCAATGTCCCCCAAATCCGTTATAATCAGCTTATCTTTTTCATTTTTTGATAATCAGGAGCGAAAGATAGGGCGGATGTGATTTCTTGGCGTATTGGGACACCTGCGATACCTCCTCATCCTCCAATCCGCACCTGGATATGAGCACGGATTTTTCTCCCAGTTCGAGACGGTTCAACGTGTCCATGATTTCGTCAAACCGTTTGTAGACCTTCAGCATGACCACGTTGTCCGTATGGTCGATGATCTGTTCCAGCCTCTTCGCGCCCATCGCGCCTGAAACCACCGTAAAAGACTCCTCCGCTTCGGCCAGGACCCGGCCGGCAGCCGCTGCGGCGGCCTGATACGAGGTAATTCCAGGGATGATCTTAATCGGCACATGGGGATCCGTCTCCCGGATGGTTTGCAGGATATAACCAAACGTGCTGTAGGTCATGGGGTCTCCAAGGGTAATAAAGGCTGCGTCTTTCCCTTTTTTGAGAACCTCCAGAACCCGGCCGGCGTTTTCCCGCCATGCGACCTCCAACATCCCCTTTTGTTTGGTCATGGGGAATCCGAGAAATTCCACAGGCACTCCCTTCCTGAGGTGAACAGAGGCAATGTTTCTTGCAAGGGAATGACTGTTTTTCGTAGAAGATGCCGCAAAGACGACCGATACCCGGTGGAGTATCGCGGCCGCCTTCAGGGTGATTAACTCCGGGTCCCCGGGGCCGACCCCGATCCCATAGAGTGTTCCGATTCGCGTCATATTTTTGCCTTATTATCGTGTTGCCTGTACGGCCTTTGAAATAATTTTGAATGCATCCATGCCCGATACTGGGCCGTCAGGGATGAAAAGGCCGTCCCGGGACAGGGCCATGATCCCCAGTCCCACGGCGGTCCGAACCTGTTCAAAGAGGGGGTCCGAATCCCTCACATCGCCTATGGTGACCGGGTCTTTCACCCCGGGAAAATCGAAATATACAAACAGCGCATATGCCGCCGTGCTTCTCTTGACTGGACTATCAGGGTGAAATGCGGATTTTTCCACATGGGGAAATATCCCCCGATAGACGGCGGTTTCAATAAACTTGTATGCATTGCCCATATAGTCCACATCCCTGAAATCCCCGTACCGGTGCCTTGCCACCGCCCTTTTCCGGATATCGCGCAGGTAATCCGGGGTTTTCAGGGGAATGTTCGTCATCTCGACAAACATCTCGGCAAACTGTGCTTTGGTGAGTACCGGGATATGCATGAATGCCGTGACATCATTGAATCTCTCGGGATAAAGATATCGTCCTATCTCGTAAATCCCGTCCAGGAGCCTCAAGGTCGGCCTCGATACGATCTTTTCATCAACAATATACACCTGTCCCTCACGCACGGCCTTTATGGCCCTGAAACCCGGTTCTTCCATGATGCTTCTGATTTTTGCATGGTTCATTGCCCCTTTTTGTGCGAGGTAGACATCAATGTCGTCTGCATGGGACAGGATATGCTCTTTCCCGTAGGCGGCTATGTTGGTCCCGTGTCGCGCCCGGGCGTCTTCCGCCACATTGACGCCCCCGGCGGTCCTCAGGGCGAACATGGCAATGGAAGAGGGCGAAAAGGTCCTCATCTTGCTGTGAATCGCTTCGAAATAGACCCTCTTTCTCTTTGCAACGGGGATGCCCTTTACAAGAGAACGGATTTTCCCGATCCCTCTCTTGAATTGCTTTATCATGGCCTCGGCCTGCGTTTCCCTTCCGGTCAGAAGTCCGAGATTTTTCCAGTACGAATAGACCTCTTTGATGGTTCTCGGCTGCAGTGATACAACCATAACGCCGGCCCGGCGGAGCTTGGCCACCAGGTTTTGGTACCCGCGCGCGATCATCGGGCGGATCAGAACCAGATCGGGCCTTGCCGCCAGAAATTTCTCCGCATCGTCATGATAACTGAACACCGGTTTTGTCATGGCCCGGGGAGGATACGCCTCATTCCTTGAAACGCCGATGATTTCCCGCCCAAGGCCGAGGGAAAAAAGGTTTTCCGTGTGGGCCCCGTAAAGGGAAATGATCCGATGAAAAGGCTTCTGGACGACGATCCCGGTTCCGGATCGATCGACAAATTTCCTTGTTCCCGCCCGTGTGGATGAAACGGAAACACCCCCTGTCATACCCATCAGGGCCAGCGCCAGAACCAGCGTTTGTATGATTTTTCTCTTCATGGCCTTCTTCTCCTGAATGCCACCTGTCTTGATCCGACGTATTCATCAAAATAAACACGACTCTCGATTCCAAAAACCTCATAAAGGGTTTCCTCGGTCAGTACCTGATCCCGGTCCCCCCGGGAAACCACCCTGCCGGATTTCATGAAGACAAGCTTGTCACAATAGGTTGCGGCCAGGTTCAGGTTATGAAGCGCGGCAATGACGGTTTTTCCCCCGGTCTCCACATCCCCGGCCACAATGTCCAGGATGTCCAGGGTATGCCTGATGTCCATGTTCGAGGTGGCCTCATCCAACAGCACGACCGGGGTGTCCTGGGCCAACGCCCGTGCGAAGATGACCCGTTGTTTTTCGCCGCCGCTCAATTCGGTGATATAGTTGTGTCTGAACTTTGCAATCTTCAAAACTTCCATGACCTGATCCACGATTTGCAAATCATCACTGGAAGGAGACGCAAACCTCGGTATGTAGGGATGCCTTCCCATAAGGAGAATTTCCTCTACCGTGAAGGGAAAGTTGACATAGAAGTCCTGTGGGACCAAGGCTATCTCTTTTGCGAGTTCCTTCCCCCCATAATGCCTCATCTCCTTCCCCCGGTATTTTATGAGCCCCGCCTGAGGTGTCTTGCAGCGCGCCATCAGGTCGAGAAGGGTGGACTTGCCGCATCCGTTGGGTCCAAGCAACCCCCAGAAACAACCGGACGACAAGGTCAAAGCAAGGTTGTCCACGGCCCTGGTCCGGCCATAGTGGAAACTCAAATTTTCCATCTCGAAAATGAGGTCTTTATCCACTTTGCACCGCCGTTTGCCGCTTCTTGAAGATATAGCAGAAAAAGGGTCCGCCAATGAGCGCGGTCAACACCCCGATGGGTATCTCTGTGGGCAGAACCGCCCTGGTGACGGTATCCGCCGACAGGAGCAGGATGGCGCCTGCCAGGGCCGAGGCAGGGACCAGTCTTCTGCTGTCGGATCCCACCATAAACCGCATCAGGTGCGGGATGATCAGGCCGACAAATCCGATGATCCCGGATACCGATACACAGACAGCCGTGATCATTGATGCCGTTACCAGGAGTGTGAGCCTTGTCCTGTTCGGGTTGATACCCAGAGAGGATGCGGATCGGTCACCCAGGGACATGACATTGAGGTCCCGCGCGAAGAAAATGCAGATAATGAATCCGATGAATACAAAGGAGAATGTTATGAAGACGTCCACCCAGGTCTTTGAACCGAAACTTCCCATCAGCCAGAAGATGATGATCGAAACCTGCTCGTCCGCCACATATTTAATGAAGCTTATGCCCGCAGACAGGATTGCCGCCACGATAATCCCTGATAATATGAGATTATTGGAAGAGATTGTCCCGCCCGAGGCAGATAAGGCCATCACCGCAAAAAGGGTTGCCACCGCTCCCGCAAAGGCAAAAAGCGGCACCGAATAGATCCCGAGAGACCCGATGTCCAGGAGCAGGGCAATGGAGGCCCCGAAAGCGGCGCCCGCGGATATGCCCAGGGTGTACGGGTCGGCCAGGGGATTGAGCAGGATACCCTGAAATACCACCCCCGCCAAAGAGAGGCCCGCCCCGACGACTGCGGCCGTCAGGACGCGCGGCAGTCTGACGTCCCACACCACATAGGGAAAGACCTTGTTGATTCCCGCAATAAGGCCATGGTTTCCGCTGAGCCCGGAAAAAATGATCCTTATTACATCACCGGCGGAGATGCGCATATAGCCCATGCCGGTTGCCGTAATAATGCCCAGGACCAATATTGCCCCGAGCAAAATGAGGCGGGCGCGCCCCGTTTGCGGGGCCGCCCGTTTTTCTTTCCTGATCCACATCCTATAACGCTATGTCGTTGTCCCGTGCCACCTCTTTAATATGATTGACGTATATCCCGTCCCAGTTCATGTTTTCACCCAGTCCGTGGATGACGCACTTTACGCGGACCCCCGCTCTTTTGAAGGTATTCTTCCAGGAATCTTCGTCATCCCCCGCCATGTCATTGTTGGCATGGTCTCCCGCGACGATCATCAGGGGCTTGAGTACAATTTTCCTGATCCGGCTATGGGTCACGGCCGAGACAACGTCAGCAAGAGAGGGGAATCCTTCCACGGTGCCGATGAAGATTTTGGCCTTCGGGTATGTCCTGCGCATGACCTGCTGGAATTCCGCATATATGCCGGTGCTGTAAAACTCATTGCCATGCCCCATATACACAAGGGCCGACCCGTTTTCCATGGCAAGTTTCACATCCGGCTCAAGGGCCTTCGCAGCCGCTTCCATATCCTTGTGATAATCGTGAACAGGCCCATATTTTCCCAGGGCGGGCCTGCCTATTACCAACTTTACAAAAGGGGCATATTTTTTCTTGATGGTCGTTATGGCATTGAGGCCTCGCACATACGAACAAAGGTCCGTGTATTCCTCTCCATTGTATAAATGTGTGGGCTGCACGATGATGGTCCTGTAGCCGGCGTCCTGCAGGTCTGCAATAGTGGCCAGAGGCCCTTTCACATACAGGATTTCCTTCGGGATTTCTTTATGTTCAGCAAGAAACCGGGCATCGCCCTGTCTCTTGTGCCAAATGTTCCTTATAATGTTGGAGGTAAAAGCAACCCTCACTTCAACCTTTGGAAAGGCCTTTTGGACCTTTTTTTGTATGTTTGTGATCGCCACCAGGGCCGAAGGGTAGCTTGTGCCAAATCCTGCAAGGACGATAGCCTCTTTGTTTTTTGGGTGTCCCATTGCAAGGGAAGGGACCGTAAACGCCAGGGACAGCACCAATACCATAAACAACATACTCACCCGTTTCATCATGTAATCTCCTTTCTTTGCTCCTGTCCGAACTCTACCGGACACAACATAACACCACTCAGAATCACCGCCGCAAAAACGGCCGTTGCCTTTACTTCCCTGAGATCCTTGGTTATTCTTTTTTCGTCAAATGAACCGGATCTTCTCTCAGGGCGGTGCTGACTTCCTCCGCTACCCGCCCTGCCATCATCCTTCAGCCACAAAGCCGTAACGTCCGGCCGGTGAGCCTGAGTTCCCGGTTCGCTGTTACCTCAGCAAACATGCATTCCACCTTTTTCATACCCTTGACAGTGAGCCTCCACCATGCATCCATCACATCGAAACAGGCAGAGGAGCCAAGGACCGTTTCCACCCTGTCGGCCTTGATACTCAGACCGCCCACCGCCTTTAAGATATCAACACTATTTTCAATTTCACCTGCTCCTGTTACGTATAAAATGACCCCCGTTTTCATTTTTTATCACCTCCTTTCCCAGACAGCTTCATTTCCACCTAAATCCCGTATAAACTATTTTCAAAAAGGAAGTTAGGCTTTTAATATCAGCAAGTTATGGGAATATTGTGCTTGCATGATACGCATCAATTTGAATGAGGCCATAAAGGCTGGGATTTTTGAAAATAGTTTACCCTCTGGGAGCGCCGATTTTACCAAATCTGCGGCGTTGGCAAGGACTTGAAG
>JAGHEC010000048.1 GCA_021159525.1 Deltaproteobacteria bacterium
CCGACGAAGCTTCAATTGCAATATATTGTAATAACAAAGGTTTTTAGCTCTACATGTTCAAACAATCAGAATTTGACTTAATGTCTTATTTTTACAGGCCTTTGTGCGGAGAACAAAATCACCGTGATTGATGTTCGTTGACAATGTGCCTTTTTTCACCTATGCTTTTAATCTGGAGAGAATATGTTCGTAATAGCTCAATAATTAGGGGGATAACACCGAACATACCACCGGGGCAGGATGATTTTTCTTCCGCTCCGGGCCTCCGGGCCGGTCTCTTCAGTGACTTATCGGCGGGGGACACTTGCCCCCTCCGGGCAGTCGCGGCAGAAAAAGCCTTCTGCCCCTATTTACCGGGTTATTACGTATGTTCGGCTTACATATTCAGGCTTGACCTGACATTGTACCTACGGCTATTTCTTGGACTATTTACAAAGCAAATGATCAACCCGAGAGGAGGATGAGCGTAATGAAGAAAACTATAGTAAATTTGTTCCTTTTTGTGGCTGGGGCCTCGCTCCTGTTTGCCTGTGCAGCCCCGAAAACAGTTCCCACATTCACCCCCCAGAACCTGAGCCCGATGGTCCAGTCAGGGGAATATATCTCAAAAGTGGATCATTTTGAGGTGATCGTGGACAAGTCGGGATCCATGGGACACATGTACAAGGGCGAAGAGAAGCTGAACACCGCAAAGCGGTTGGCAGCCCGCATGAACCACACCATTCCGGACCTCAACCTCACCGGGGCCCTCAGGATCTTCGGAAGGACGGCGATCCTCGACAACGATCTTACCAAGCTTTTCTGGGGTCCTGCCCCCTATTCAAAAGGCGCCTTGGACAACGCCTTGAACCAGATCGGCTTTAGCTCAGGCGACAGCCCGCTCAATGAGGCCTTTGATGCCACGGCTCAGGACTTCAAGGCAAGCCATGGCAATATCGCAGTCATCGTCTTCACCGATGCCAACAAGGACTTTATGAACTACGATGCAGTCAAGAAATCAGCAGCAGACCTGAAGGCGGCATATGGAAACCGACTGTGCATCTATACGGTCCAGATCGGCGACAATCCCGAAGGCAGGCAACTGCTGGAGCAGGTTGCAGGCATAGGTCAATGCGGGGCCTTCACAACAGGGGACCAGATTGCCTCCAGCGACGGAATGGCCGGTTTTGTCAAAAAGATCTTTCTCAAAAAGGCCCCGCCCAAACCTGCACCCGAGCCGGCAGTGAAAAAAATGGTTATTCCGGATTCGGACGGCGACGGGGTCCCGGACAATCTGGACAAGTGCCCTGGAACCCCCAAGGGCGCCAAGGTGAACCGGGACGGATGCTGGGTCCTGGAGCATGTGCTGTTTGATTTTGACAAGTACAACATTAAACCCCGGTTTTTTTACCTGCTGGACGAGGCTGCCACGGTATTCAAGATGAATCCGGACCTCAAGGTCAAAATTGAGGGACATACGGACAATGTCGGCACGGCTGAATACAACCAGGAACTATCCCTCAAAAGGGCCAATGCGGTGATGGCATATTTCTGCAAGAAGGGAATTGCCAGGGACAGGCTTTCAATTAAAGGATACGGGTTCACGCGACCGGTAGCACCCAACGACACCAAAGAAGGCCGGGCCCTGAACCGGAGGGTGGAGCTGACGCCGGTTCCCTGAGAAGACCGGAACCTGCGCTGAACCGCAGTACAGATAGGGGGCGGGCCGATGGGCGTCCGGTCCCTATTTGTATTTCAGGCCCGCAGCCGACACCCTTTGCCGCAACAACCCACAAGATATGATGCCAAAAATCGTATCGGTGTATCAGGGAGATCTCAAGACCCCGTGAACGGTTACGGTTTTTCTTCCGTCCACCGGGTTCAAAGTTTTAAGGTAGATACATATGCTGCAACTCGGCCCGCTCACACTCCGGAACCGACTGGTAATGGCCCCCATGTCAGGGATCACCAACCTCCCCTTTCGCCGGATTGCAAAGCGCATGGGCGCAGGGCTGGTGGTCACTGAAATGATCAGCGCCGTGGGACTGACCCGCAGGAATAAAAAGACATGCCGGTATCTCCAAACCCATCCGGAGGAACGGCCCCTTTCCGTTCAAATATTCGGATCCGAGCCCGCGATCATGGCCGAGGCAGCCCGCATGGCAGTGGGGGCGGGCGCGGATCTGGTGGATATCAACATGGGCTGCCCCGCGCGAAAGGTGGTCAAAACAGGGGCCGGAGGGGCCCTTCTCCGTTCTCCCGGTCGCATTGGAGATATCATAACAGCAGTGCGTGCGATCTGTCCGGTTCCCCTGACTGTCAAAATCAGGGCCGGATGGTCCCCTGGCGGGCCTTCCGCAACCCTGATCGCGCGGATCGCAGAGGATTGCGGCGCAGATGCGGTCATCCTCCATCCCAGATGGGTCTCGCAGGGCTTCTCAGGTCGCGCTGACTGGGACATCATCGCCCATGTTAAATCCCGGGTCCGCATTCCGGTCATCGGCAACGGCGATGTCCGATCCCCCTTTCAGGCCCTTGCCATGAGGGAGCAGACCGGGTGCGACGGGGTCATGATCGGGCGGGCCGCTATCGGCAATCCATGGATATTTCAGCAGACCCTGGATCTTGAGCAGGCAAGGGAACCCAAGGCCCCGGCGATACACGAGCGCAAGGAGATCATCTCAATCCACTTCAGCCTGTTAATGGATCTGGCAGGAGAAGAACGGGCCGCCAGGATCATGCGGGGG
The DNA here is from genome assembly GCA_021159525.1 of Deltaproteobacteria bacterium. Classification (GTDB taxonomy): domain Bacteria; phylum Desulfobacterota; class DSM-4660; order Desulfatiglandales; family Desulfatiglandaceae; genus AUK324. The sequence continues at coordinate 2,727 of JAGHEC010000048.1, forward strand.
CTCCTCATGTGGTATACAAAAGGCCTCCCCTTCGGCAACCGTTTTCGGGCCGCTTTTACAGGAATTGAGGACCTGCCCACCATGACCGCGGCCGTGGATGCCTATTTTTCCTGCTTGGAAGACACATCTCGGGGTTTGCCGGGGGCATGCCCCCGCGAAAATGCTGACCGTGCGCTGTTCGCCGCTTTGATTCAGGAGCATGTCGGCCCATGAAGGTAATCCTGGCAAAAACAGCAGGGTTCTGCATGGGCGTGCGCCGCGCCATGGAAATCGTCATGGCTGAGGCCAACAAGAAAGAGGGACCTCTCTATACCTTCGGCCCATTGATCCACAATCAGCAGGTCCTGGACCTTTTGGAATCAAAAGGGGTCAAGGCCACCGAGGATGTAACCGGCCTGTCATGCGGCCGGATCATCATCCGGGCCCACGGCATCCCGCCCCGGAAGCGCGAGTTGATCGAGAAGAC
>JAGHEC010000225.1 GCA_021159525.1 Deltaproteobacteria bacterium
TTACTGATGATTTCGTCCACGGTGGTCCAGCGGAATTCTGCTATGGCCTTTTTGGAAAGTATGGTCTGCATCAAATCTTCGCCTGACCCGGGGATTCCTTCGACCCGGTAGCCGGCCTCCTGCATGCGCCGCATGATGCGAACTACCGACTCGCCGGAATCAAGACCCGCAGCTCCGCCCACACCGGCCTCAAGCCCGGCGCACTCGTTTTTATGGAACACAAAAACCACCTTGCGCTCAGAAACCGGCTTCTTGGCCAGGCGGACAAACCGCGCAATCCTCTCAGCAATGCGTTCCACCCGGTCGGAGATGAGTTCCCGCGCCTCAAAGGCCGCCCCCGTCTTTTCATCAGTGAGCTTCCTGCTGCAGGCCATGATGATCGGCTCGATGTTACCCTCGAATTCCGGCATGGCGATGCCAAAGGTCACATCCATGGTCAGGCCCTGTGGGTCCTCCTCCCACTCGGCCACGGACTTGGAATAAGAGATGACCGGTTTGAATACCGGCACGTTCAGCTCTTTGAAGAAATCCACGCTCTGGGCCGCCACGCCTGTCTCCGAGACATCGCCCCGGGCCTCGCGTCCGAGGAAGAAGAACTGGAGGTTGACCAGTGCGTCGATTCCTGCCTTGCCGTCCGGCCCCATAAAAAACCGCCTGGCGGTTTCGATAGGTCCGAGGGCGCCTGTCTCCTTTTCCGGGGTCCCGTGGGAAAACACAGGAAGCACGTCAAGACCGCGGGCCTCCAGGGCTTCGATAAGGGAGCGTTCCAGAGAGGCATCGGTGTTGGTGAAGCTGTGGCGTGAAAAGAGAATCCCCACGGTTTGGGAATGCAGGGCCGGGTGCGCCTTACGGTATTCCTCCACTGATTCGTAAACGTTTTGGTCCGGCGGATGCAAAATCCCCTGCCACGGCATAGGCACCGGGTCTTGAACCGAGATCTGAGGATCCACCTGGTGAGCCAGGAGATCAAGAAGTCGCCGATAGTTCTCCTTGCCACCTTCGGCAAGATAGGTATAGGCCTTGGCGCAGATGGCTAGATCGACGGTCGCGTTTCTGCCCCAGTCGGCCGGGTCAAAGGATGTAGTGACGACGATCTTGTCCGGGCCGACCTCATCCAGGCGGGCGTCCACCTCCTGCCAGAAGCCGTCCGCCGTCCGGTAAAAAAAGAGGATGTCGGCCCGGGCCGCCGCGGCCCAGAAATCCTCCAGACAATCGGGATCGTTTTCTATCTCTTTTTGCGAAAAAATGGCAAGCTCAACATGGGAGCTTTCCCGGGCGGCCTCCAGGAAAACCGGTACATAGGAACCCCACATGATGGAGACAATTCTAACAGGCGATCTTCTCTTCATTGTATCCTCCACTGTATTTAAAGCCCGTGGGCCGGAGTTTGTGGGTCTTCGCCGGCGCACCTCAGGACGTGAACGTTGAGATGGCCGTTGCTGCGCGTAACCTGTGCTTCCACACCGTAGACCTCTCGTATTCTCTCCCCTGTGATAACCTCAAAAGGGGTTCCTTCAGCAATAATCCTTCCCCGGTGGATCATCAGGATCCTGTGTGAAAACCTTGCGGCAAGGTTCAGATCGTGCAGGGCCATGAGGACTCCCGTCTCCTTTTCCCTGGCCAGGGCGGCAACGGTCTCCAGGATCTCCAGTTGGTGGCGTAGATCCAGGCCGGCATTGGGTTCGTCCAGCAAGAGATAGCTGGTATCCTGGACCAGGACCCTGGCAAGCAGCACCTTCTGTCTCTGGCCCCCGCTCAACTGATCCATATCCCTCGTGGCCAACGGGGAGAGGGCCAATGCCTCGATGATTTGCTCCACCTTTTCCACGTCCTTCCGGGAAGGCCGCCAGGAGAAATAGGGCCTTCGCCCGGAAAGGACCGTTTCAAAAACGCTTACCGGAAATCTGCATAAGAGCGATTGGGGGAGATAGGCCAGTTGTTTGGCCACCTCCCTTCGGGAAAGCACAAGGGGATCCTTGCCGTCGATGCGGACAGCCCCTTCCTGCGGCTTGTGAATCGCCGCGATGCACTTGATCAAGGTGCTTTTACCTGCGCCGTTGGGGCCGACCACGCTCACCACCTCGCCCCTTTCCACATCCGCGTGCACAGCGTCGAGCACCTTGTGTCCCTTGTATGCGAAAATGATCCCCCTTGCCTCAAGCATCACCAATACTCTCTGGTTCGTTTCAGCAGGAGAAAAGCAAAGAACGGCACGCCGATAAAAGAGCTCACGATTCCGATGGGAATGACCTGGGGCGACCAGGCCGTTCTTGCCACGGTATCCGCAACCACCAGAATTAGCCCGCCCATCAGGCCCGATCCCGGCATCAGGAAGCGGTGGTCAGAGCCGATGATCATGCGGGTAATATGGGGCGCCACAAGCCCCACGAACCCGATGACACCGGTAAAACAAATGGCTCCCGCGGTGATCAGCGAGGCCGCCGCCACCGCCCACATCCGCAACCGCTTGGGATGCACACCGAGGCTTGCAGCGGACTCGTCGCCGTGGATCAGGATGTTGAAATCCCATGCCGCCCGAAGAAGCGGCGGAAAGGGCGAAAGAATCATGGCCGCAGCCAGACCCACCTCCCTCCAGCCGGCCCGGGACAGGCTTCCGAAAAACCAGAACACGATCTCGTGCACCTGCTGCATGGTCCCCATGTATTGAAACAGCGAGGTGAGAGCGGAGAAGAGAAACATCAGGGCTATCCCGGTCAGGATCATGGTTTCGGACGAGGCCTGCTTCATCCTGGCCACGGCGATCATGACGGCAGCCGACAGTAGAGAAAAAACAAATGCACCAACGGCTACCCCAATCAGATGATGCCCGGGGCTGAAAAAGATGATCACGGTCACGGCCCCGAACCCGGCCGCGGATCCCACACCCAGCGTGAACGGGGAGGCCAGGGGATTTCGGAGAACCACCTGGAATACGGAACCGGCCAGTCCCAGGCCAAAGCCCACCAGAGCCGCCATCAGAATCCGCGGAAGGCGAAGCATCCAGACGATGTCGTGGGTGCGGCCGGTGTCCCGGACCAGGGCCAGGAGCACATCGGCCGTGGATATTCCGGATGCGCCCACGCACAGCCCAATGGCCATGGCCCCAACCAGCAAAAGGGCCATCAGAAGCAGGAAAAGGGATCTTCCTTCCACCTGTCGGTGGGCTGCCCGTCCCGTAGCCGGTCGAGCACGCGTTGCGGCCTGCGCCCCGCGGTCTCGAAGTGTCGCGCATCCCCCGGTCATCTGTGTTCCTCGCCAACCACCTGAGAGACGTAGATTCCTCGGTAGGGTACCCCTTGAAATGCCTCTAAATATTCCCTGTGCCATTTTTCCGGATCCATGTCCGGAAAGAATTCCGGATGGAACCAGCGCACCAGGTAGGCCAGGCCGATGATGGCCCGGGGGCCGGCCCATACGGCGCTGTCCATCACATAGACCCTGCCGGTTTGCACTGCTCTGATATACCGCCAGCCGGGACGGTTCATGAGCCTATCGCGCCGCCGGTTGAAGGGCGCTGAATCCTCAAGGGCGTATTCACTTCCGGAGGCCGCCTTGACGATCACATCCGGGTCGCGCGTGACCACCCATTCGGGAGTGATCCTGGGGTACGGAATGGAAAGATCGGCGGCGATGTTCTTTCCCCCGGCGAGAACGCACATCTCGTGCCCCCCCGAGCCACGGGCCACGGTATGGTAGTCCGTGTAGCTTTCGATGTAGACCGACGGTGTTTTCTTCGCCTTCTCAAGCCTCTTTTCCACTTGATCCAGATGTTGACTGCACCAGTCGCAAAACCTTCGGGCCTCCTGCCCGCGTCCGAGAACGCGGCCCAATGCCGTTACTTCCCGCTCCAGGGTATCGATTTTATAAAAATCAAGGCGGAGAACCGGGATGCCGAACGCAGTCATCTTCCTTTCCAGTTCCGGCCCGGGATTTCTGGCGTAGGCGATTACAATATCAGGATCGAGCGTTACTATGGCCTCCATGTCCGCTTCCCGCCAGCTGCCGACCTTGGGTTTTTGAACAAGGCCGCCCCAGAATTCCCGTCCCCGCATTATCTCGGAGAAGACCCCAACCACCATGTCCTCGGCCTTGAGGGCGCGAAGCACCTCCAGGACATCCGAGTTCAAGGCAACCACCCTTCGGATGGGCAGGGAGACCTCCACATCCCTGCCCAGAGAGTCCTTAACGGTGATGGATGCGCCTTGCGCGGTCCCGCTCAAAACCGGGAGAAAAAGCAGGAGCGCCGGCAGCCAAGCGGTGTGGAAGGCCTTTTTTGTTAAAGAGTTAGCCTGCATATCAGTACCGCAGGGTGAGTTCGGCAAAAAAAGTCCTGCCGTCGGTCTTGTAGTATTCGTAATATTCCTTATCCAAAATGTTGTCCACGGAAAGGGATATTTCCATCCACTTCAGAGGCGTTACAGTCAACTTGGCATCCATGAAAAAGGCCGGCTCATACGTGCCGTACACCCCTTCTTCAGTGTCCTTGTTGTCCGAATCATTGTAGATCTTGCTGAAGTGCCGTCCCACGAGGCTTGCCTTGAACCACTTGTAATGGGTGTCCAGGCCAAGGTTGAAAGAAGTTTTGGGTATGCCGGTCACCTGCTTCCCTTCGCTTTCCGGGTCTGTGGGGTTGTCGATGATTTCGGCATCGGTGTAAGTAAAATTGCCCCACAGACTGAGCCAATCGGTTACCTTCTGTGAAGCTTCCAGCTCCAGGCCATAGGTTCGTGCCTTGCCGGCATTGCTTTGGATCTTGCTCGACCCCTCGGTCCTGTAATAGATCAGATCGTGGATGTCGTTACGGTATCCGGTCAGGGAAAGCCGGGTCTTTTTGTTGAAAAAGTACTGGTCGATACCCATCTCACAGGTCCAGACGGTTTCGGGCTTCAGATTCGGGTTGCTTTGATAGGTCCTCCTCCAGGATTGCCAGGTTCGATAAAGCTCGTAAAGTGTGGGGGGCCGAAACGCATGACCCACCGAGGCCTTCAAGGTGGTATTGGCAAGGGCCTTCCATACGGCCGCAACCTTCGGGCTGAGCTCGGATTCTGTATTGCTTGCGTATCGTGTCTCCGCTCCCGGCACCCCCGAGGCGCCGTCAGAGACCTTCCAGGAATCAAAGCGCAGGCCCATATAAAGGGTCAGCGGGTCAATGACCCGCCATTCGTCCTGGGCGAACACGGCCCATGTCTTGGAATTCCCTCCGGAATAGAAGATGCTCGGTCCCGCGTCGGAATAACTCCGATAAAAAGGGATATCATAATCATTGGTGTCGGACTCGTCCGTGCGATAGGAGGTACCCAAGGTAAGAATGTGGGACTTACCGACAGGCGCATCCCCGCGCAGCTCGGTGAACCAGCTCTCGTTCTCTGTAATCTTTAGAGAGCCCGGTGAGTTATTGTAGTCGTCCGATCCGCTTCCAGACTCCAGGGTGTAACGGTCATCCACCTGAACTGTCCCCGCCTGGGCGTTGATCTCTATGGGTCCGAACATTTCCTTGAAGACGAGGGCGTAGGTGTCGGTTTCATTCTTGCCGATTCCCGTCCAGCTGATGAAGTCGTTGGGCCGGAACCGGGCCCGTTGATCGGGTCCCGCGATGGCATAGCCCTCGAAGGTGCCCATGTAGGTGTGGGGAGGGCCATAGTCGTATTCGTAGCGGCCCGCTACGGCCGTGAACGATAGGTTCCCCGTCTCCGAAAAATCCAGGCTCAGCTTGCCGTTGATGGAGCGGCGTTGGGCCCCGTTGTCGCCCTTGTCCCCCACGACCCAGTACCTGGGTTCTCCGTACTTATCGTTCATAGGGTAGCCGCCCGAAACATCCCCGGTCCCACTGGCAATGGTCCTGTAGACCGGCGTGCTGGGGTAGCCGTCGGTGCTTTCCCCTTCATACCCCAGCCGGATGCTCAACCGGTCCCAGAAGCGGTTTCCGGCGGAAAGGCGATACCGGTAGGTATCGTGGGCGCCATAGCCGCTGCTGGCCTCAAGTTCCAGCTTTTGCGGTGTCTTGGTGATGATGTTGATGACCCCGCCCATGGCGTTTCCGCCGTAAAGCGCCGAAGCCGGGCCGCGAATCACCTCGATCCGTTCGATATTCTCCACAGGAAGCGCACCCCACTCCACGCCGCCGGTGTACGCGTCGTTGAGGGGCTGTCCGTCGATCAAGACCAGGGTATATTCATCGCCGGCAAATCCGCGCATGCGGACAGACGCAGTGGAATCCATAAGCCCCTTTGATCGCTTGACAAAAAGGCCTGAAAGGCTATTGAGCGCATCGTCCACAGTCTCCATGTTTTTCTTCTTCATCTCCTCCTTGTCGATAACGGTCACGCTTGCAGGGGCGTCTTCGACTTTCTTTTCCGTCTTGGTGGCTGTGACCACGATCTCTTCCAGGCGTATGGGTTCCCCGGATGCCTTTTTTACCTCCTCGCACCAGCCTGCACCCGACAAGGTCAAAATGACGGATGCAACCGCAACTAAACTCCCAATCCATTTTTTCATCTCATATACCTCCTTTCATATGCCCCCTTTTTCCTTGTTGTGCAGGAAAGGCTATAAGATCCTCCACCAGGGGAAACGGTTCTTCTTATTCCCCATAAAAAAAGGCCACGAGCGCCTATTCCCTTCAAGGGAACATGGACCTTCGTGGCCTTTTTAGCTATTATTATCTTGCCCCCGCCACACGCGGGCAGGGTATGTATTTTTGTTCAGAGCCTTGTTCGAGTATTTCACTGCCAGCGGCTTCAGCCGCAATTTAAAGATTGAACTCTACTCTTTACTGTATAAGGATGTCAAGTGTTATAAACCGCCCCAAATCCGCGATTGGTTTTGAACACTGTGGTGCGTTGGGCCATTTGGCCGGGAAAATTTTCTTCTGAAGGCGGCCGGGGGTCAGGGGACAGCAATTCGAGGCAGGAGATTCGTCGCATACGCCACTGAATGGCATTCATTGGCGATTTTGGGCGCGCCTCCCCCTTTAGGGGCCTCCTTGACTCTATCCCTGATAGCTAACAGCAGTCGCTTGCAAATTCCCAACTCCTCAAACGTACGCTGGCAAACAGCTTTTGCAGACTGCGGTTCACCTTCAAATACACGGACCGACCA
>JAGHEC010000063.1 GCA_021159525.1 Deltaproteobacteria bacterium
CCGACGAAGCTTCAATTGCAATATATTGTAATAACAAAGGTTTTTAGCTCTACATGTTCAAACAATCAGAATTTGACTTAATGTCTTATTTTTACAGGCCTTTGTGCGGAGAACAAAATCACCGTGAGTCTAAAACTGATTTCCATTTGCGGAAAATTAATTATGCGTTATGATATATTTTTTCGGCAAAAACAGACTGTGAAACGTAATAGCTCAATAAATGGGTTTTGCCATAGGCCCCATCCTCGCGGTCTTGTTCGTGACGGTCTGGGAGATCTATGGAGAGGTATTCCACGATTTCCTTTTCAAATTCAACATCAAAACCGAATCATAAATAAGGAGCAATTATCACGATGAAATATAACCGCACAGGAAAGGTCATCGATGATTTCTATGTGGCAGGCAGTGAAGCGGTCCCGGTCTATCTCCTTAACGGACCTGAGCCCGTCCTTTTTGATGCAGGATTAACCGCCTTGGGACCCCGGTATGTGGACGATATCCGGAAGGTGCTGGGCAACCGCTCCCCTGCCTACCTCTTCTTGACCCACTCTCATTTTGACCACCTCGGAGCTGTAAGCTATTTAAAGAGCGTATATCCAAGCATGAAAATTGCCGGTTCGCAGCGCACCAATGAAATCCTCCGGCGCGACAATGCAGTTCAGCTCATCGGCTCGCTCAATCAAGAGGCAGGGGTTTCACTAAGCTCCCTTTATCATGGTGCAATATACGACGGGCCATTTGAACCCTTTGATCTGGACCTGAAACTGAAGGGAGGCGAGACGATTGAGCTCCATTCCAACTGCCATGTGAAGGTTATGAATACGCCGGGTCACACCTGGGATTTCATGAGCTACTGGATCCCTGAAAAGAAGCTCCTGGTGGCGTCTGAAGCTGTGGGCTGCGAGGACGGCTCCGGCTATATATTCACCGAGTTCCTGGTGGATTACGATGCCTATCTCAGCTCGCTTACAACTCTGAGCAGGATAGACGCCGACATCCTCTGCCAGGGACACTGGATGGTCTTTACCGGACCGGATGCCCGTGCGCATATGGATCGAGCCCTGGATCAGGCCCCCCGGTTTCTCGACATGGTGGAGAAGCTTCTCAAGGAGGAGAAGGGCGACATCGAACAGACAATCGCCCGGGTCAAGGCCGTGGAATGGGATTCAAAGCCCTGGCCCAAGCAAACCGAATCTGCCTATCTCTTAAATACGGAGATCCGGGTCAGGGCCATTCACCGGCCCATGGACCGGACAAACCAGGAAAGAATCAAAAAATGAACATCGAATGAAGAACTGATCGGCAACGAACAAGCGGCTTCAGTTTCCACGGTAAAATGTCAGCTCCCAAGTCCAGGTTTCCGCATTGTGCCGCAGGATGTAGGTGGCCCCGTCATCGCCTTCCACCTTGAAATAACGATGCTTCGGATCCAGCCACCGGTCAACAACATTTTGGATGTTGACCCGTCGCTCACCCAGCCAGAACCGACGAGGGATTTCTTCACCCCTGTATCCCGAATAACATTCCACGCGGACTTCCATGTGTTTACCCCAACACGCGCATCACAGGATGCCCCGGCATCGATCTCCGCCTTCAGCCCCCAATCCCCCAGGCTGATGTTCGCGACAAATCTGCCAAAGGGCCTCTGTTAAAGCATTTGCCGGTTTATTTCATCTTCCGAATTTCCCCTTCCAACTCTTCGGCGCCCTATTGACAGAACTTCTCTTCATGCGGGGCCAGCTCGCGGATAAGACGCAAGAGCTCCCCTGCATGAATCCGTTCCTCGTCCGCAATGTATTTAACCACCTCAACGCCAAGGAGATCAATTACCAAATGCTCAAAAATGCGACTGGCAAAAGCGGAAAACCTTTCAGAATTTTACGCATTCCCATGCCGAAAACCATCTATTGCACGGCAAGACCAACAGACGGAGTATATGTATGCTTCCCTCTTCAGCTCCGCATAATATACCAACGAAACCTGTTTCCTTCCCGGTAAACCCGTGCAAGTCTTAGCCGCCACCAGCTATTGCAATTTTCTGATCTCAAGCGGAATTGTCTTACCCCAAATAATGGGAACCCCGCATTCCGATCTACATTCGCCAAAAGGATAAAACTGCGAAAAAGGTTCTGCAAAAACTTTTTACAAATCGCGAGGTGATTACTATTACCACCACTCCCCTCAATTTCGGCGCGAGCGGAATCCATTGTGCAACACAGCAGCAACCCAAAAAATAGATAAAAGAGTCAGCTTTTCTAAATGAGCCGTATCAGCTCAGTAATTAGGGGGATAACAGCGAACGTAACGCCAGGGCAGGAGAATTTTTCTTCCGCCCCGGGCCTCCGGGCTGGCATATTCAAGAAAGCTGAAAAACAACATGATCCTGGATAGTCATTTTCAAAAATCATGAGCTATCGTCCCGGCAGGGCAAACACGGTCCTGTCAGGAGGCAGGTGTGGGGTATATGAAGAACTCACGTATAGAGATGGGCGAAAGGCATGAGGCCCAAGGCCGCGTGGTCCGGGCCTGGCGCCACAGGGACTTAAAAAGGCTGCTTAATGCACCTCCACCAGGGGTTGCAGCCTCTTGGGAAGTCTTGATCTCATCTCCACTGTGGGAACTCTGCATGGGACAAGGGGAGGCTGACCCATATCTCTGAGGACCTTCAATCCGCGGTCCGGATTCAGCAGATAGGCAAAAAACGCGATGGCCGCCTCCCGGTTGGGGGCGTTTTTGATCAGGGTAACGCCGTACGTGCAGGACTTCCCCTTGATATCCATGAATGATCCCGGCTCTTTGCCGGTCACCCCGACTACAGCCCGGGAATAAAAGTCGTCATACTGACAGTCCCCCAGGTTGATATGATCCGGAAGCGCGATGTATCGGAGCCCGTGCTGCACCGCTACCGAGAGATATTCCCACGCATAGTCCATGTTTCCAGTCTGAAGGAGGGAAATCAGTTCAACCGATTTGGGCCGGATATTTTCCCTGGGCCGCTTGGCGATCAGTTTATCGTACAGGCCCGGTTGCCCGTAGTACATCTCGGCCAGCCGAAGGACCATGAGGGAGCGGTAGCCGCACGGGTCAAGATCAGGGTCGGAATGCCCCCACGAAACCCCCTCCCTCTGGAGGACCTTATACCAATTATCTGCCGTAATCTCATTTGCATACCTGCTCCTGTCCGTATAGCACAGCACCAGTTGATTGGTCGCAAAACGGATATTCCAGTCTGCAAAAGCTGGGATCAGAAGTTTATCAATGACTCTGTAGTCCGCAGAGGCCATAATGTCACAGGGTTTATTCAGCTCTGCTATTTTCCGGGCCGCCTTCTGACTCCCGCTCGGTTCGCGCAGCAGGTCCAGGTTGGGGTATTTGGCCTCAAGGGCCTTTTCCATCACACCAAACGGCACGGACAGGCTCCCGGCATGGAATATAATCAATTTTCCCTGAGGCTCGCCCCCCGCATCCCGGGGCATCACGGCCGTGCCCAAAAAGATAAAACCAATCACGATCCCAATAAGTTGACACCTCAACATGATGTAATCCCTTCTCTCGCAGACGGTCACTTGGAGCGGATCTTAGGCCTTGTCGTCTGAATCTGCCAATATGTTCACAGCACCAATATGGCTATATTTTCTAACGCCTGCCAATGACACCAAATATCTCAAGCAAACCCCTGTTTGGATCAATATTTTGGTTCATCTTAATATTCTCAAGATATCAAGTCCCGGGGGGATTGTCATTCGGCCTTTTCCACCAATGCCTCGGGATTCAGGCCCCCAAGGACAGGCTTTCATAAGACGGTAGTCCTTGCCTGCCTTTTCATAAAGGCTATTACCATTCAGGGGGCGGGCGCCGAGCGTCACGTATCCATTTTATTGTCCCGTCATGGAGGGGAGGCAGTGACCCCCCTACCGCGGGCGGGAAAAACCGAATACAGCCCGGGGACGGGACAAAAACCGAATACAGCTCTTGGGAACGGCGGCAGAGCGTTCGAATTCGTTCTGGTCCAGCCCCAAGAACAAACTTTCATAAGACGGTAGTCCTTTGCCGCCTTTCCATAAAGGCTATTGCGAGTCAGGGGGCGGTCGCCGAGCGTTACATATGCATTTTGTTGTCCCGCCCGGCTAAGGCTTTATCCAAAGTCGCGCAATGTTATGC
>JAGHEC010000370.1 GCA_021159525.1 Deltaproteobacteria bacterium
CACACTTGTATCGCTTCAGACCATGAGCGGATATTTCGGGAGTGGGCAGCACGGAATCTCCCGCATGAACAGCGGGTACGGCAATCGACCGATTGTCGAGATTGTCCATCATCGTCGCCCCGGAGGCCGCTGGCGGGATGCGGTGTTGCGTCTGTCTATTCATAGAAAAAACATCTTGGATGGACCGTGGGGCTATAATCCGAATGGTCTTGTCCTTGCCTGGTTGAGGGCGTGGGACGGGAACACCGCGCTGAGCCTCAAAGAGCTTGATCCTTTTTATCTGGAGATATGCCGCCGCGTGCGGTTACGGATGAATGAGGATATGGCCATTAAGGCATATGGTGCGAAATCAGACCGCCCGCGCATTGCCGCAAAGCAACTGAATGGGAACGTGGGCGATGGTTGGCTCCCCATTGACCACAGGAAGGCCGAGATATCGGCCCTTACATTGGGGTCATCAGGAATCACAGCCGATATTCTGAGGCGACTTGTTTTTGGAGACGGTTTGTCCCTTACCCCTCTTCAGCGCCCCCTTGAGGGGGCCGAAGGCCGGGTGTGGCTTGCTGTCTCGGTCCTCGTCCGTGGAGGAGGCACAACAGAAGGTTTTCGTGAACAATGGATTCCCATTTCAGCAACCGTAAGACATCGTCTCTTCGGGCACAAAGAACGCCGCGAACCCTTGTCTAACATTAGTAAGGCCGCGGTAGAGCTTGCGGGAACTATGCGAAACCGCGTCCTCAAGCCTGCTGTCTTTTGTTATGTTCAAGGGGGAGCCGAAGAAATCAAACTGGATAAAAAGTCAAGCCAGGCATGGTGGGATCAGATTCAGCAGAAATATGAAAGGCTTTGGAATGATGATTTTTTCCCTTGGCTGTGGTCGTTGGCCGAGGGATTCGATTCGGATGAGGCACGCAAGGCCTGGGCCGCCCGTCTCAGGGGGCATGCCCTTGTGGTCTTAAATGAAGCCATACTGACCATGCCCAAGCATATTGGTCATCGTTACCGCGCTGAGACCCAGGCAAGGAGATTTTTCTGGGGCGCTCTATACAAACATTTTCCCATGCTCAAGGAGAATAGTCATGATGCAATCTTCGGCAAATGAGGCCTTGAAGGCAAATAATCTGGACCTGGGAAGCCGCATCGGTCGGATTTGCAGCCTTATCGGCAGTAATTCGTTTTCAACTGCCTATCGCGCGGCCCTGCGGCGACTTAATCCCCATAAGGCTCCCTCGCTCGTTTTTTATCGCTTTGCAGTTTACCACCTGCCCGAGACGTGGGAGGCCCGAAAAGCAGACTGGATGACCTTGACCGCAGGCATTGCCACGATGTCCCCAAGCATCCACCGGCCGGGCCAGGGTCTGGGACAGGTTTTGGGCCTGACTGGTTACAGCGAAGCCCGCCTGGAAAGGCTTCTCTCTGCTGAGGGAGATACCCGTCGAATCCTTTTCCTGCGGGCAGTGCGCTTCCTTGCTGCCAAGTCCGCCCCTTTTGACTGGAAGGATGGCGCATTGTTTCTTCTGCTTCGGGATCGGGAAAAGCAGGAAAGACTTCATGCCAGGATCGCCCAAGATTATTATAGATACCTTCAGATGGATTGACATGAGTTGTAATAGCTCGATAAACAGGGGCAGGAGGGTTTTTCTGACGCGACTGCCGGAGGGCGGAAGAAAAACCCTCCTGCCCCTGTAGTACGTTGGCTGTTATCCCCCTGATTGCTGAGCTGATACCATGAGGTTAACTTCAATTATCAAAGGAGGGACGAAAATGTTTTTACAGGTACACACGTTAACATCGTATCATGCAACCCTTCTCAACCGGGACGAGGCTGGATTGGCCAAACGGATCCCTTTTGGGGGCGTTCAAAGGTTGCGCATTTCCAGCCAATGCCTGAAACGTCACTGGCGCGAGTGGCTTACCGAAAATACAACACTGCCAAAGGGATTGCGCACCCGCCATTTTTTCAGCCGCGAAATTGTGCCAAGGCTTATAGAACAGGGTATGGATCCCGATCTGGCAAACAAGCTTGTCTTCCACCTTGCCAAGGGGATGCTTAGCGCTGCCGGTGAGAAAGATGCCGTGGATAAAGATACGCTTGAGATGAAACAGCCGGTCTTGTTCGGAAAGCCTGAGGCCGACTTCATGGTGCAACTGGTTAAGCAAGGCGAGGCCATGGGAGACGAAAAGGCAGCGCTGAAATTTCTTGACGATAAACTCAAAGCCGGCAAGAAAAACTTCAAGGCCCTCCTTCGACAGGCGGGTTTCAGCGATCCCATGGCCGGATTTGAAGGCGCTCTCTTTGGCCGTTTTGTGACTTCAGACATCCTGGCCCGTGTGGATGCCCCCGTCCATGTAGCACATGCCTTCACCACTCACGCCTTGGATACAGAAGTGGATTTTTTCACGGTAGTGGACGACCTGGCAGAGGATGAAGAAACCGGTGCGGCCCACGCAAACGATATGGAACTCGGCGCAGGGATCTTTTATGGATATGTGGTTGTGGACATCCCGTTGCTCATCTCAAACCTGCTGGGTTGTGATCCCGGCAAATGGCGAGAACAGGATGCAAACGGCGTCCGGTCGGTCCTGAGCTCTCTGGTCCGGGCCATTGCCAGGGTGACTCCCGGCGCTAAACTCGGGGCTACGGCGCCGTATGCCAGGGCCGAGTTCGCCATGTTGGAAACAGGTGAGACCCAGCCCCGTTCCATGGCGAATGCCTTCCTTCAACCTGTTGTTTTCGATGGCAAAAGTCACCCGATGCACCAATCTGTCAATGCTATAGCCAACTATCTCGACGGCCTTGAATCGATGTATGGAATCACGGGAGAGCGCCGATATGTTTCCAGTATGCATGCATGGTTGCGAGAAAAGGAAAAAGGCGAAAAGCCGGAAGCCCTTGAAACGGTCATTGAGAAGAGCCTGCATAGCATCTTTGGAGAATAGTCATGAAAGCCCTTATCCTTCGGTTGGACGCCCCCATGATGAGTTTTGGGGGTGTGCTCATTGACCGGCATGGCTTTATTGATCGATTCCCGGGGCAGGCGATGCTTGCCGGCCTCATCGGAAATGCCCTCGGCTGGCGCCATAGCGATTTTGAACGTCTACAGGCGCTGCAAGAACGTGTTTGTTATGCGGCTCGGTGGGATGTGGCGCCGCAGACATGGATTGACTATCAAACCGTGGATTTGGGACAGCCAAAGATGTCCTTTCCTGGATGGACGACCCGGGGGGAGCCTGAGCACAGAGATGGCGGAAAGGCCAAAATGGGAACGCATCAGAAATTCCGCCATTACTGGGTCGACGGCCTCATGACCGTGGCCCTTGGCTTAAAGACCCGGGGAGAGCCTGACCTGGAGACGATTGAGCATGCGTTAAGGCGCCCGGCCAGACCATTATTCCTTGGGCGGAAAACATGCCTCCCGGCCAGGCCGCTGCTGGACCCGAAGGCGTATCTTCGAGAAGGGGTTGATATCTTGGACATCCTTCGCCGTACTCCCCGGCTGGACAGAAGGGGTCTCAAGAGGCCCTTTGGCGCCATGGAGGCTTGCTGGCCAGCAGGAATCGAATACGGGGGAAGCGCAGGGGAACGCACTGTGTATGATCTTCGCGAGTGGGCCAACCAACTCCCGGCGGGCGGCCGCCTTCGCTGTGAGGGTTTAATCAAGGAGGACTCATGAACGAATTGTTCATATTAGAAATCCCGCTGGATCCGGCGGCTTTAACCCGCTTTCTTTATGCACAGGGGTTAATTCATCCTTACGGGGATGCGGACATCGGATACGGGGCGCATGCCTGGCTCAAGGCCGCTTTTGGCAGGAATGCCCCCAAACCCTTTCGTGTATTTGTCAAAAATGGCCGTCCCCCGCGTGTTCTGGCATACTCAGCATACAGCGCAGAGGCCCTTGGGGAATGCCTGAGTAATTTTGCCGATCCGGGTGTGTATGCTGTCTGCCATCCGGAACTCATGGCAGGTCGTACCATGCCCGTCCTTCAGGCAGGTCGACGGCTTGATTTCGAAGTGCTTTGCTGCCCTATTGCCCGCAAGTCAAGGACAGGCCGGGAAAAAGATCTTTTTCTCGTTAAAGGAGACCACGATGGACCGGGCTCAGCGAGGCTTGATCGTGCCGAGATCTATGGAGGCTGGCTGAGGGACCGGCTTATCCCTGCCGCGCAGGTGCTTGACGTACGATTAGAAGGGTTTCGTCTGGTTCGACAAACTCGTCGCGCTGGGCCCGGTGGCCGACCCAATCGTAAAAAGGTATATCTCACCCGTCCTCATGTCTTGCTACGGGGAAAATGTGCTGTTCAGGACAGCGAGGGCTTCATGAACCTGCTTGCAAAGGGTGTTGGCCGGCATCGCGCTTTTGGATATGGAATGTTGCTGTTGAGGCCCCCGTCATGACCGGGTCCGCGTTGTTTAAAGGGCGGTTGGGGCTTGCTGAGTCCCGAATCCCTCATAGAGATCGACATGGATTGTTATGGCTTGAACGGGGCAATTTATATGTAAAGGAAGGGTCTCTTCATTTCTTGGCTGCCGGGAGTGATCAAATTGCACCCGGAGACTATGCTATACCGTACCAGACGATCTCGTTTATACTCATGGGGCCCGGCACAACTGTAAGCCACGACGTACTGCGGATCCTCGCCAGGCACGGCACTTTGTTGGCGGCGATCGGAGAAGGGGGCGTGAAATTCTATACTGCGCCTCCTATGGGGCAGGGCCGTTCTGAAGTGGCGCGGACTCATGCTGCCCTGTGGGCCAACAAGAAAAGGCGGATAGAAATAGCACGCCGGATGTACATGTATCGATTCGGTGAGGTTTCTCGCCACAAGGATATTGAAGTGCTAAGGGGGATAGAGGGTGCAAGGATGAAGAAAATGTACGAAATCCTGGCGCGTAAATATGGTGTGCCCTGGAAAGGTCGCCGCTATAATCGGGCCAGTCCTGAAGACACTGACCTGCCAAATATGGCAATTAACCACGCGGCCACCTTTGTTGAGGCCGCTGCAGATATCGCCGTGGCCGCGTTAGGAGCATTGCCGCCCCTTGGGTTTATTCACGAAGGCTCGAGCAATGCATTCACCCTTGATGTGGCGGATATGTGGCGTACCGAAATCACTATTCCTCTGGCGTTTTCTGTCGCCAGACGTGTTTTGGATGATCTCGGTCTGACTCTCGAGAGGGAAGTTCGAAAAGAGGCAGCTATATGGTTTCGAAAACACAAGCTGATTCCGGCTATGATCGACCGAATACGAGATTTGTTGAATGGACGTGACCACCATAGTTACTCGTAACGTATCGGGCCGGATAAGAGGTTTCCTGGCGTCATCCATGCTTGAGCTTGCACCCGGTGTGTACAGCAGTCCACGCCAGTCGTCGAGAGTGCGCGATCAAATCTGGTCCGTGCTCTCCGAATGGTTTGTCGAAGAGAAGGATGCCTCTATTATCATGCTTTGGGCGGATCCCGAAATGCCCGGGGGGCAAAATATCAGGGTGTTAGGGTTGCCTCCTATTGATCTGGTGGAAATGGACGGCATTGTGTTAAGCCGCACTGATATTCCGACCCCGAGAGAGGAAAAGGACAGTGTCTTTGGCCCTTGCAGGAAACCTTGAAAAAAGGGATTTTCCATAGAAATTGCGTTGTTGAAAGCAAGTGGCTCCCCCGCACACGCGGGGATCGACCCGAACGCCAAGACCGAAATACACCGCCTAAACGGGCTCCCCCGCACACGCGGGGATCGACCTTCCTGGTTTCTGGTTTCTGGTTTTTGGGTTTCTGGTTTCCGGTTTCCGGCTTTTGGCTCCCCCGCACACGCGGGGATCAACCCTTCTGACTGCTGACTGCTGACTGCTGACTTCCGACTTCTGGCTCCCCCGCACACGCGGGGATCGACCGTTCGGCTGGGATACCCCGGTTCCCTGGTTCCAGTTCCAGCTTAGGGAGCCCGAGGACCTCGAAAAGCTATCAAACGTGTACAAGAACCTTGTGGAGACGGGTCAGCCCATTTCGGCTGAGCACGTAAGCAAGCGGTTCGGGGTCCCGCTGCCGGAGGAAAGTGAGACCATTATTACACCACAGCGCGGAGCCCCTGCGGCAATGAAGCGGATTGCGGCAAAAACGGGCCAAAAATGGCAGAAAGAAGGCCCGGCCCCTGTGGCGATATGTGGCGTCCAGCTCTGCTGATCCCCGGCCCGAGCACATGCGTTGGTATAACACCGTGCTTCCTGCAGACGATCCCTGGTGGGAGACCCATTACCCGCCTAACAGCTCGGGCTGAAAGTGCGGGGTGGTGAGCCATTCCGCCCGTGAGGTGGAAAGACTGAAGCGCGAGGGCGTGAACATCAAGGAAAAGCGTCCTGAGGGCGGCTATTATAAGTGGACCAACCCGGACACGCGCGAGGTTCTCAAGATACCCAACGGCATTGATCCTGGATGGGCCTATAACCCGGCTGAAGCGGCCTGGGGGAGGAAGATCTCAAAAGATGCTATGGACGCCTAGCGCGCTCAGGGCGCAAGGGCGTGGGAAAGCTTGACTCCGGGCTCATGGGAGACGGAAGCAAGGCCGGAAAGAGTCCCGGCCGACCCGGCTATAGCGCAAGCAGGGACGAAACTGACCACGGTTTCGGCAGCAAGAAAGGCTATTGAGACGGTCTTAGAGGGAGACGAAAGGGTCTTCTCTTTTGAAAAGTCAGGGTTCAGCTACAACGTGGTAACAGCTCAATAACCCGGGGCAGGAGGGTTTTTCTGACGCGACTGCCCGGAGGCCCGGAGCACAAGAAAAATCTTCCTGCCCCGGTGGTACGGTCTCTGTTATCCCCCCAATTATTGAGCTGATGCGATTTTCTCATATCAGTGTATCAGGGAAATCTCAAGAGCCCGTGAACGGTTAACCTGCCAACAGGAGAAATGCGATGTGGCGAAAAGAAATAGAAGAGCTTGAAAGACGAAAACAGATCGCCTATGGGTTGGGCGGCCCGGAAAACGTCCACAAGCAGCACGAGCAGGGCAAGATGACGGTCCGGGAGCGAATTGATGCCCTGTGCGATCCCGGCACCTTTCGGGAACGGGGAATACTGGCCGGGGTTCCCACTTATGATGAAGAGGATCCTAACCGGCTCCTGGGTCTTGTTCCGTGCCCCTTTGTCATGGGCATCGGTCGGATCAACGGCAGACGGATCGCCGTCCACGGCGATGATTTTACTATAAAGGGCGCATCCGTGGGGAGGATGTATAAGAGCAAAGGGGCCTACTTTGTCAAGCTGGCCCGTTCCCTGAGGCTTCCCATGGTGCGGCTCATCGAGGGGGCCGGCGGGTCCATCCGCGAGATCCTGGAGATCGGTTACACTGAACTCCCCAGCTCCGGGGACGAGTGCGCCCAGAACCGGGTGGAGGTCATGTCTGAGATCCCGGTGGTCTCTGCCGGCTTCGGTTCTGTGGCCGGGCTGGGGGCCCTGTATATGGTGCAGAGCCATTTCTCAGTCATGGTGAGGGAAAAGGCGCATGTGTTTGTGGGGGGACCGCCCCTGGTCAAGTCGGCCTTTGGCGAGGAGCTGACCAAGGAGGAATTGGGGGGATATCGGCTCCACACGCGGCTGACCGGCGTGGTGGACAATGACGCGGTGGACGAGGTGGACGCATTAAATCAGGTGAAGCGCTTTCTCTCCTACCTCCCTTCCCATGTATGGGAAATGCCCGCCCGCCAACATGAGGACGCAGACAGCCCGGATCGCCGTGAAGAGGACCTTGTCTCCATCATCCCCAGGGACCAGCGAAAGCCCTATGATATGCGCCGAATCCTGAGGCTGGTACTGGACAGGGATTCCATTTTTGAGATCGGAAGATACCAGGGCCGGTCCCAGATCACGACCCTGGCCCGGCTCAACGGTTATCCCGTGGGGGTCCTGGCCAACGATCCCAACTTCCTGGGAGGGTCCTTCAATTACGACGTAGCGGAAAAATTCCAGCGTTTCGTGGACATGTGCGACACCTTTCACCTTCCCATCGTCAATCTGTCGGATCAGCCCGGCTTCACAGTCGGGAAGCGGAGCGAGGAATACGGGACCATCCGCAAGGGGGTGAGGGCCAGTTTTGCCATGATCCAGGCGACCGTTCCCATGGCCGTGGTCTATGTCCGGAAGTGCTTCGGCGTGGCCGGAGGTGCCCAGAAGAGCGGCATCCGGCTGTGTTGGCGGTATGCCTGGCCCTCGGCCGTATGGGGAAATATCCCGGTGGAAGGGGGGGTGTATGCGGCCCACCGCAGGGAGATCGAGGCATCAGCCGACCCGGAGGCCTGCCTTGAAAGGCTCCAGGAGACCTACCGGGCCGTTGCCTCCCCCTTCCGTACGGCCGAGGCCTTCGGCATTGAGGATATCATCGACCCGAGAGAGACCCGGTCCCTTTTGTGCGAGTGGGTGGAAATGGCGTACGACGTGGAGCGCCGCCACTTGGGTCCCAAGAAGCGCGGCATGCGGTGCTGAGCCCCCCACGGGCACGCGTCTTCGGACTTTGCGGAGAAGGCGCAGACAAAGATGTTACGGGCCGGTCTCAGTCTGCCGCCTTTTCGAGCCTCACGGCGCAGACCTTGAACTCAGGGGTGTCGGCCACAGGGTCCCGGGCCGGATTGGTCAGCAAATTGATCCTGGCCTCGTGAAAATGGAACGGCGCAAAGATTATCCCCCGCGGACACGCCGGGTTGGGCCGGGCATGCATCTCCACCCGACCCCGGCGGGATGTCAGAACCACGCGGTCTCCTTCTTCGACTTCCATCTCGCCTGCATCCTCGGGATTTATCTCCGCATAACCCTGAGGGCACAAGAGATCCAGGCCTTTGCTGCGCCGGGTCATGGTGCCGGTGTGGTAGTGCTCATAATACCGGCCCGTGGTCAGGGTAAAGGGGTAATCTGTATCGGGGAGCTCGGCCGGGGGCCGGTATTCCACTGCATGGAACAGGCCCTTTCCCCTGACAAACTGACCCTGATGAAGGATCGGAGTCCCCGGATGTTTGGCATCGGGACAGGGCCAGTGAAGCCCTCCGGCCTCCAGGCGATCATAGGTTATCCCCTGGTAGGACGGGGTCAGGGCTGCCAGCTCAGAAAAGATGTTTCTTGCGGATCCATATCTCATGGGATAGCCAAAAGCGGTGGAGAGGCGGGCGATGATTTCCCAGTCCATGAGGCATTGCCCCGGGGCCGGCACTGCCCGTCGCACCCGCTGGACCCGGCGGTCGGTATTGGTAAAGGTCCCCTCCTTTTCTGCAAAGCAGGCCGCAGGGAATACGACGTGGGCAAGCCGGGCGGTCTCGGTAAGAAAAATGTCCTGCACGATTGCGAGATCCAGCCGGGCCAGGGCCTTTTTGACATGGGTGAGATCCGCATCGGTAAGGAGCGGGTTTTCGCCCATGATGTAAAGGGCCTTGATCTTTTCACACTGGATGGCCTCCCCGGCCGCAGTGAGGGTCAGCCCGGGCTTCCCGGAGAGGAGCCGGCCCCAGGCCTTCTCGAACTTGGCGCGGTTGTTGATATCCGACACCCTCTGGTAGCCGGAAAAGACATTGGGAAGTGCCCCCATATCGCAGGCCCCCTGCACATTGTTCTGGCCCCGCAGGGGATTGACCCCGGTCCCCGGCCGGCCCACATTTCCTGTGAGCATGGCCAGGTTGGCCGATGATTTCACATTGTCGGTCCCTGATATGTGCTGGGTGAGCCCCATGGCGAATAACACAGCGGATCGGGGAGCGGATCCGTACATCCGTGCAGCCCGAATGAGCTGGTCCTGAGGGATCCCCGTGATCATCTCCACCCGCCGGGGAGGATACCGGTCAATAGTCCGGAACAGTGCCTCCGCTCCTTCGGTCCGCTCCTTGACAAAGGCCTCGTCCCACAGCCTTTCTTTCCAGATTACGTGCATCATGCCGTTAAGCCATGCCACATCGGTCCCGGGTCTGGGCTGGAGAAAGATATGGGCTTCTCGGGCAAGGGGGATTTCCCGGGGTTCCACCACAATGAGCTTGGCCCCCCTCCTTTTGCAGGCCCGCCGCACCATGTCGGCGATGACCGGATGGCACTCGCTGGTGTTGCTTCCGGTAATGAGGAAACAGTCCGATTCCTCCAGATCGGCTATGCTGTTGGTCATGGCGCCGCTTCCAAAGGCTGCGGCCAGACCGGCCACAGTAGTCGCGTGTCAGAGCCTCGCACAGTGGTCTACATTGTTGGTCCCGACCCCTGCTCGCAGGAATTTCTGGAACAGGTAGTTCTCCTCGTTGGTGCAGCGGGCCGAGGAGAAGCCCATGACCGCGTCGGGGCCGTGGCTTGCGCATATCTCTTTCAGCTTTCTTGCAGCATATGCGAGGGCCTCTTCCCAGGATGCCTCCCGAAACCGGCCGCCTTCCCGGATGAGCGGGACCGTGAGCCTGTCAGGGTGACCGATGAAATCAAAACCGAACCGGCCCTTGGCGCACAGGCTCCCGTTGTTGGGGCCCTCAGGATCATCCGGGGCCGTTACCCCCCAGACCTTTCCATCCATGACGCGCAGTTCCATCTGACACCCCACACCGCAGTAGCCGCAAGTGGTGGTCACTGCTTCCATCTGGTGGATGCGGGTCGGCGGATCGGTGACTGCCTGTGTCAGTGCGCCCACCGGGCAAACCTGCCAGCACTCGCCGCATGAGATGCACCGGGAACGCTCCCCCTGGATATGGGCCAGACTCCCCCTGAGGGCAATGGAGAGGGCGTCTATTCCCTTGATCTCCTGGCAGGCATGAACGCACCTGAGGCACAGAACGCACTTGTTCGGATCGTAGGGAATGAGCGGTGTGGCATAGGGTTTCACGCGCCGATTTACCGGGATTTCTCCAAACTCGTGAGCTGCCACCCCGTATTCATAGGCCAGGTCCTGGAGGGCGCACGAGCCTGATGCCCCGCACACATGGCATTCCATGGGGTGGTTGATCAGCATCATGCGGATGACCGTCCGCCTGAGTTCCATGACCCGCTCTGTACGGGTCTCAACGGTCATTCCCTCTGCAACCGGTGTGGTACACGCAGGAACAGGCTTGTCCATGCCCGTCACCTCCACCATGCAAATCCGGCATGAACCGATGGGCGAGAGCCGTTTGTGATAGCAAAGGGTGGGGATGCGAATCCCGTTTCTCGACGCGGCCTGCAAGATGGTGTCCTGCGGTTCGGCCAGAACATTCCTGTTGTCAATGGTGATGGCAATCATTGTAAGTGTCTCCATTTCATAACGCTGCAAGGGCAAGCCGGGAGCATCTCAGACAGCGGGAGGCCTCTTGCAGGGCCTCGGCCGCACAAAACCCCCGTTCCACTTCGTCGAAAGAGGCAGTGCGCATCTCCGGATCAAGGGTTTTAGGATGTATGCGTGCCCTTCCTCCGATTATGGGGGGGGCTTCCTGAGGATCGTAGACCCCGATCTTCTGGATCAAGCCCTCCATGACGTCCCTTTCCTCAGGCAGGCACTTCCCCTTTTCCAGATACTTGGCCATAAACCGGGCTGCATTCTTGCCCGAGGCAATGGCCGCAATCAGGGTCAAGGGACCGTAAAAACAGTCGCCGCCTGCAAAGATAGGCCGTCCATCTACCTGGAAGGTTACGGGATCCGCGGCCACGGTCTTCCAGCGGGTAAGGGGGATCCCTGATTCAGGGGGGATGTAGCTGAGGTCGCAGGCCTGGCCGATGGCAGGGACCACGGCGTCGGTCTGAATCACGAAATTGGAGCCCTCCACCGGAACGGGCCTGCGTCTCCCGCTGGCATCGGGTTCGCCCAAGACCATGCGGAGGCATTCCAGGCCCGTCACTTTGCCCTTTTTGGCGAGGATCTTGATGGGCTGAGTCAGAAAATGGAAGGCTACCTTCTCGTCCTTGGCGTCCCTGATTTCCTCCGGGTCGGCCGGCATCTCGGCCTCGGTCCTCCGATAGACCAGGACCGCCTCGGCAAAGCCGAGCCGGACTGCGGTTCGCACACAGTCGATGGCCACATTTCCGCCGCCGATCACCACCATTTTTTCCCCGCTAAGGGGGCGTCGGCCGAAGGCCGCCTCTCGGAGGAAGACCACGCCGGTCATGAACCCCTCATATCCCGCATCTTCCCCTTGGCACCGCATGCGCAGGGCCTGATGGGCCCCGCTCGCCAGAAAGATGGCCGCGGCCCCGGTTTCCAGTATCTGATCCATGGAAATGTCCTTCCCTACCTGGATGCCATAACGGATCTCGCAGCCCAGCCTTTCCACGAGATGGGCCTCATGCCGCAGGATGTGTCTGGGGAGCCGGTAGTCGGGGATCCCTACCGCGGCCATGCCCCCCGGTTCGGAAAGGGCCTCGTAAATGGTGGTTGGGTATCCCCGAAGCCCCAGATAGTAGGCGCAGGCAAGCCCTGCCGGGCCTGCGCCCACAATGGCGATCCTCTGCTTTTTGCGGGCGATTTCCGGAAACAACGGCCTTTTTCCATGGTCCAGCTCATAATCTGCGACAAAGCGCTTGAGGGTCTTGACGGCGATGGGTTCATCTGCCAGGCCCCTGCGGCAGTTGGCCTCACAAGGCCTGACGCACACCCTTCCGACGACCCCCGGCAGACAGCAGTCCTGACGGATGATTTTGAGGGCCGCTTCATATCGCCCCTGGGCAACAGCCTCCACATATCCGGGGATGTCCAGGTGGGACGGACAGGCGCTCGTGCAGGGTGCTGTGACCTTGAAGAGATAGGTTCCCCTCGGGATGGGTGCGGCTTCACGAACGGCTTTTTCAAACTGATCGCGGAAATGACGGAGGGCATGGAGGAGGGGAATCGGGGCGGTCTGTCCGATGTCGCATCTGGATGCATCCGCTATTTGCCGGGCCAGAGACTTTAGGGCGGGCAGATCGGCGCCTGTGCCCCGGCCCTGGCAGATCCGCTCCAGGATGTCGCCCAAAATACGGGTCCCCATGCGGCAGGGGGTGCACTGACCGCACGATTCCTGCTGGGCCCGTTTAATGTACTCACGGCACATGTCTACCATATTGACCGACGGATCGCGACAGATGATCCCTTGCCAGCCCATGAAGGCGCGGATCTCCCGGTCGTCATCAAAACGGGCTGGAAACAAAAGCCCCTTCTCTTCCCACGGACCCGTCTTGTCCGGGTCTCTTCCCCAACTGCTAAAAAAGAAACGGTTCATATTGGCCTCTCACTGACAGAGATCATTTAACAGGGCCACAGGCCCAATCCATAATCATTCCGCACCCCCATTGTTCGTCGTCCCCCTGGCGCGGGATTGCGTCGTGGATCCCTACGGGGCGGCACGCACCATCTTGCTGATCATTCCCGGTTCGGGTTTCCATTTGGCTATGCTCTGGATGACGGCCTCGACCCATTGAGGATGCTGATAGCGGATTTTGTCCTCACGGTAGGGTCTTTCAGAGCATCCTGCCAGAAAAAACGGTCCCCGGAGAATCTGCGCCGCGGCCATGTTCATTATTTCTGTTGGCTCCTTTGAAAAAAACAACTGGAGAGACGGGAAGGCGAAATCCTTGAACCGTTATCTCCTGCATCAGATGGAATTGGACGGGCAATAGGGCGCGATTACGCAATGCTCATGATCCGGCTTGCGGGCCTTGCACACCGCCCTGCCGTGATAGATAAGAAGGTCTGAAAAACGTCGCCAGCGTTCCTTGGGGAGCAGTTTTTCAAGGTCCTTTTCAATCTTGTCCGGGTTTTGGTTGTGCGTCAGTCCGAGCCGCAGGGACAGTCGCTTGACATGGGTGTCCACCACCACCCCCGGGATGTCAAAGGCCGCGCCGAGGACGCAGTTGGCGGTTTTTCGCCCTACGCCGGGCAGCTTGATCAGCTCTTCCATAGTGGCAGGGATCTCTCCCCCGTAGTGCTCGATTAGACCCTGGCAGCAACCCTTAAGGGCCTTGGCCTTGTTCTTGTAAAAACCGGTGGGCCGGATGTCCTTTTCCAGTTGGGCAATGGGGGCCGAGACATAATCCTTAGGTGTCTTGTATTTCTGAAACAGGTCCTTTGTTGTCATGTTTACCTGTTTGTCCGCGCACCGGGCCGACAGGATGGTGGATACCAGGAGCTGAAAGGGGGTATTGTACGCGAGGGCCGTCTTTTCGCGGGGATAGAGCGGGTCCAGGAGGTCATAGATAAGCCGGAGCCTGTGCTTCGTCTTTTGCATGCTTTCATGCATCCCTCAATCCCTCAGCAAAAAATCTCTCTCAAAACCGCCTTGGCCTCCCGGTATTGGGTATCGCTCAGGGTCATGGAACCGTCTTTTCGCTGCAAGGGGGGGGCTTCAATCCGGTATATCCGCTCTTCAAGGCCTGCCTGGCGGGCAATGCGTTCGGGTACAGGGGGCGTCACGCCGATGGCCTTTTTGACGTCATCCGGGAACTTGCCGGGATCTGCGGTCTCGTAGATCACGGCAAGCCGGTCATGCCGGCCCTCTAAGAAGGTGTCCAGGGCCCGCCAGCCAACGGCCCCGTGGGGCTCCATGATGATGCCGAAACGTTCATAGACCTCGCGGATGGCCGTGTAATGATCCGGGTTGCTCACGCTGATGGAATAAAAATCCCGTCGCATGGCCGTCATATCCGGCTGGACATCCATCACGCCTTCCTGAATTACGTTCCCATCCGCATCCCGTTTGTCGTACACATGTCCGCCATACAGGTCCACGAGCCTTGCAAAGTTACTGGGGTTGGACACGATCATGGCTGTTGAGGGCGATTTCCTGGAGGGTTTGACCCGGTAATCCCGGGTATGGAGGAATACGGGAAACTCGTCGTTTTCATTGACCCCGCAGATGATCCTGGCAATGGGGAGTCCCATTGCCCTGGCGATGACGGTTCCCATCATGTCCCCGAAATTGCCGGAAGGCACGCTGGCGATCATGGGCTCGTCATACCGAGCGATCCGCGAATAGGCGAAAAAGGGGTAAACGGCCTGGGGCAGGAGCCGGCCCACGCTGATGGAATTGGCCGAGGTGAAACGGCTCGGATCGCCGAACAGCTCTTGGGCAAAGGCCTTGTCGTTCAAAAGACGTTTGGCAAGGGCCTGACACACGTCAAAATCGCCGTTTACTTCAAAGGCATAGACATTCCCGGCCAGGGTGGTCATCTGCCTGCGCTGCCGTTCGGTGATGGATCCCTTGGGGAAAAAGACCACATTGTCGATCTGTTGCAGGCCATGAAGGGCGTCGGCCACGGCGCCCCCCGTATCTCCGCTGGTTGCAACCACGACCAGTCTTCGCTGCCCGGACCTGCCCAAAAAATAATTGAGGATCCTCCCGAAAAACCGGGCGGCATAATCTTTAAAGGAATAGGTGGGCCCCCGGGTCAGCCACATGATATGCGTTTTCCCCGTCACGTGGGTCACCTGCGTGGGGATAACAGCCTCGTTATAGGCATCTTCCAGCATCTTTTTCAGGTCTTGGCTTTCTATATCCCCTTTCAGAAAAAGAGAAAGGACCTGAAAGGCGATCTGGGCATAGGACTGGTCCTGCATGGCCCGGATAGCGCCGGGCGTTATTTGGGGTATGTCTTTCCTTGAAATCATGTACAGGCCATAGTTGGATGCCAGCCCGTTCATGAGTGCGACTTCAAAACCGGCGTGCTCGAGGGGATTGTTAGTGCTATAATAGGCGATGCGGCCCATGAAAACTTCCTGCCTGTCGAACGTTCAACTTCGTAATGGTCTTCTAAAAGCAGGGCCTTGCCAAAGCGGACGATCAGGTTATTTGACGCGGCTAAGGCGGCTCTCAAATATTTGGAGGTTGAAGCCGGAGTATATCTTGCATAATTCCCCATGTCAAAGGCTAAAAAAGCGTATCAGCTCAATATTTAGGGGAAGCACAGTGAACGTACCGCCGGGGCAGAAGAATTTTTCTTCCGCTCCGGGCCTCCGGGCTGGTCTCTTGAGTGACTTATCTCCGGGGGACACCCGCCTGCCAAGGCCAATTGAGCGTTCTTGCCAAGACTTTCGTCCCGTGGATCTGCGATGGCAGAAGGAAGTAACATGGGTAACAAGGCAATGGCGGGCAGGCTTGCGCCCTCCGCATTCTCTCATTCGTCGAGCTGCGGCTTCCCCCACTGATAAGTCACGAAGAGACGGCGCCCTCCCGGCAGTCGCGTCAGAAAAACCCTCCTGCCCCGGGTTATTGAGCTGTTACATAATCGCCTTGCCGAACAAGCCGTAGGGACGGATTATGAGGATGAATACCAGGATAAAGAAGGGGGCCACGTTCTTGGCCCCGCCTCCTACCAACGGGTCAATGTAGAGGCCTGTTAGGTTTTCCAGGAGCCCGACAACAAACCCCCCGAGGATCGCTCCACCGATGCTGTCCAGTCCGCCCAGTATAATGACGGCCAGGACCTTCAGTCCGATATCACCCATATAAACACTGATACCGCTGATATTTCCGATGACAATGCCGCCTATGACAGAGGCCATGGCCCCGAAATACCAGGCCAGGGCAAAAACCCATCTGACACTGATTCCCATGGACAGGGCTGCCTGCTGGTCGCTGGCCACAGCGCTCATGGCCACGCCGGTGCGGGAGAATTTGAAGATGAGAAGGAATGCAATGGTGCCGACAATGGCAAATATAAAGCCCCACCACAGGCCGGACGGGACCACCGCAAAGGAAAGATCCAAGGGTTCAGGGGGGAAAATTTAGGGAAAGTTGCGAAAGGTGGGGGTCCAGATCATGTACATGAGGCCCTTGAGAATGACGCCCAATCCGATGGTCACCATAATCACCGAGATTACGGGTTCGCCGATAAGGGGTCTCAGGATCAGCCGCTCCACTACAATACCGAGGATGATTGCGGCCGCAAGTGTCAACACAAGGACGAGATAAAAAGGAGCTTTGAGCTGAGTGAGCATGGTGAAGCAGACAAAGGCGCCCAGGGTCATAAACTCGCCCATGGCCAGGTTGAGGACGCTGGTGGCCTTGCAGATAAGGACAAAAGCGAGCGCGATAAGTCCGTACAGCCCGCCTGTTGCCAGCCCGGTGATGATAACCTGAATCAGGATATCCATGGACGGTGACCTTTCTGGTCTGGTTGGTTTATTTTCAGACTACCATCCCAGCTCACGGCCTGTCAAAAATTTGATGAATGCCGTTCAGAAAAACCTTCGCGTCTTCAGAGAGTGCTCGAAATCACCACCTTTTGGATCTGGCTGGTCCCCTCATAGATCTGGGTGATCTTGGCATCGCGCATCATCCGCTCCACCGGGTATTCCTTGACATATCCGTATCCACCCAGGAGCTGAACCGCATCGGTAGTGACCTTCATCGCGGTCTCTGCAGCAAAGAGCTTGGCCATGGCCGAATACCGGATGGTGTCTTTGGGAAGCCGGTCCAGGTTCTTTGGAAGCCTCTCAAAGATGGAAGCGGCCTTATAGGTCAGCTGCCTGGCCGCCTCCACCTGGGTGGCCATATCGGCCATCATCCATTGAAGCCCCTGAAATGAAAACAGGGGCTTGCCGAACTGGGTCCTCTCTTTCGCGTACTGAACAGCGTAGTCCAAGGCCCCCTGGGCAATTCCCACGGCCTGAACCGCCACCGGGATCCGGGTCAAATCAAGCGTTTTCATAAGGATGGGGAAGCCCATCCCTTCGCCTGCCAGGATGTTCTCCGGCGGGACGCGCACATCCTCAAGAATGATCTCCACCGTGGAGGATCCGCGAATCCCCATCTTGTTTTCGTGCTTGCCGATGCCAAAGCCCGGGGTCCCTTTTTCCACCACAAATATGCTCGTCCCCTTGGTTCCGGGAACCGATAAATCAGTCCGTGCCGCAATGCATACAATATCCGCCACATCTGCATGTGAGATAAACATCTTGGTCCCGTTGATCACATAGTCCGCGCCGTCTTTGACCGCCTTGGTCTTGAGCCCCGAAACATCCGACCCCGCGTTGGGCTCGGTCAGCCCGAAGGCCACCAGGTGCTCCCCGGAAGCCAGCTTGGGCAAATACTTTTCTTTGTGCCGGTCGTTTCCGGCAATCATGATCGGCGTGGCGCCCAGCTCGTGGACCAGGAGAATCACGGATGTCGAGGCGCAGACCTTGGCAATCTCTTCGATGATCAGGCAGAGGGAGAAGAGACCCATCTCGGCTCCCCCGAATTTTTCGGGAAAATCAGCTCCAAACAGGCCGTTTTCCCTCAAAACATCCACCATATCCCAGGCAAATTCCCCTTTTGCGTCCCGCTCTTCAGCCCCCGGCGCAATTTGTTCTTTGGCGATGCGGGCCACCGTGTCCTTGAGCATCTGCTGTTCTTCTGTAAGGTCGTATGACATATCAATTTCCTTTCAAGAGAGGTCCGGGGATTCAAAGGCTTCCGGTTTTCCGCTGGTTCTGATGCAAATTTCTTGAGCCGGCCCTGCCCCCCCGTCATCGGTCTTTGTCCACATGTCCTCTTAACGGGGACGTTTATAATAGCTCAATGAACAGGGACAGAAGGTATCACCTCAATAATTAGGGGGATAACTGCGAACCTAGTGCCCGGGGAGAAGAATTTTTCTTCCGCTCCGGGCCTCCGGGCCGGTCTCTTTCAGTGACTTATCTGCGGGGGGCACCCGCCTGCCAAGGCCAATTGAGCGTTCTTGCCAAGACTTTCGTCCCGTGGATCTGCGATGGCAGAAGGAAGTAACATGGGTAACAAGGCAATGGCGGGCAG